>NZ_CBCXVU010000001.1:0-221472 GCF_965178695.1 Spiroplasma endosymbiont of Sarcophaga variegata | reverse complement strand
TAAAAAATTAAATGGTCAAATCCAAATGGATGAAACATTTATTAAAGAAATTCATAAAGGCAATTTTAAAGATAAATTTGATAAACGAAAAACTCATCTCGATCCATTTTCAACTGATACCAAATGCTGTATTCAAATGGCAGTTGATAGCAATAATAATATTTTTGTTCAATCCACCAATACCAAAAGATTACAAAAACAATGGATTATTGAAAATATGAATAAGCAACTAATTAAAGAAAAATCAATAATTATTTCTGATATGCAACCACTATATTTATTAGTAGCAAAACAAACAAATTCTACTCTATATTCCACCAAAACTAGTACAAACCCTGATACTAGTTATCAAAAGTTAAATAAGATTAGTAAATTACAATCCAGTCTTAAAGAAGCCTTAATTCATTATCATGGTTTGGGTTTCACTAATATTCAAAATTATTTAAAGCTCTGAAAATGAAAATACCAACACAAAGGTTTAACACCAAACCAACAATCAACGGTATTATATTTTAACGTTTAAAAAATTTAAAGCAAAATCATAATCTTACACAAAATTAGTTTTCAAATTGTCATATTGATGATTTTTTTTATTTCATCAAGAGTTTTCGACAAAATTAAAGCTTTTTTTTATTTTGATGTAAAATATAGATAATAAAAAAGAACTTGTGAGAGTTCTTTCATAGTTTTTATATACTCTTTTATTTAATCATATTCATTAAATAATAGCAATTTTAATATGCAAAAAGGAGTAAAAAATGGTAACTTTTAAGACTATTTCGCGTAAAACTAAGGAGTTTTTACGGCAAAAAGCGGACAAATTAAGCAATAAAAGAGCATATTTATATTATTTAAAACTACCATTTAATGATTGAAAAAATAAAGTTGATACAAAAACCGTTGATTTTATTAAGGATACGATAAATCAATTAGAAATAGAATTGGAATTAGCTTTATTAAATGACCAATATGGCGGGGGTAAGAAGATATATGTTGAGAAATATGTTAAAGATACAAATATAAATAATTCAAATATAGTTATTACTTTTGATAAAGAAGAATTACCAAAAATAAATGAGGTGATTAAAGATGCTTAAACATTTTTTACATTTAGATGAAATACCAAGATGATTTTATCAGCAAAATGTTCCTAATGCTCCTTGAAAAGAAATATATAATCCTGCTGATGAATATAATGAAATTGGATCACGGTTTAGTGCTAAAACATGGATGATTAAAGATAATCCGATTGGTAAATCATGTGCTATATCTTTATTAGTAAATAAACCAATATTTATTATTGCTGTTCAAAAAATGGGTAAAGATATTAGAAAAGGTGTTTTTGAAAATATACAAAATACTCTTAATGCTATGAATATTAATTATAAAGTTAATTTATCTGAGCATTCTTTTACTCTAGATAATGGTACTTATATTATTTGTAAAGGATTACATTCAACTACTAAAAGAGAAAAATTAAAAGCGTTTGCTGATTTAGAAAAATATGAATTTGCGATTGAATGAAGAGAAGAAGCAGACCAATTAACAAGAGAAGACATAAGTGAGTTAGATTATGCTGTTCGTGGTGCAAAAAGAAAGTTTATTATTAATTCATCAAATCCTGAAAGTTTAAAAAGATATATTATTGGATATTGTAATGAAATAATGCCATTTGATGAAGAATTAATGCGATTAAATTATGACCAAATAGGTAAATTTAAAATAAATTATTATGAAAAGAATGAGAAATTTACTAAAACAGTTATTATTCATTATTCTAGTTGAAGACTTAATAGTTATTTGGATAGTGATGTTAAAAGAAAGCAACTTATATTAGAAAAATTAGATCCTGAAAGAGCAAGAGTATGGAGTTGAGGATTACCTGGTAATACTAGTGGTTCAATCTTTGCAAGATATATTGATATTATGCAAGCAACAGATATTATTCAACCAACTAAATTATTAGGTGGTGTTGATTTAGCAAACTCTACTAGTCCTAAGGGACATACTACTGCTGCTAGTTTTTGATTGTATAATTCATTTAATAAAAAAGCATATAAAGTTGCTGAATATACACATTCAAATGCTACACAACAATTTAAAGGAACATTAGAACAAGTTAAAGATATTTTAGAGTTTTATAACAATCAATTAAATCAATATTTTAATTTAATACAACAAGGTATATCAATTAATGTTGATGACAGTGCTTATGCAACATTAGAAAGTTTAAATAGAGAAAAATATAATTATTCTTTTGGTCAATATATGCATTTTAAACCAGCGCAAAAGCAGAAATTTAAAATAAAGCATCGTATTGAAGCATTTACCATGTTAATAAATACTAATCAATTAAAATGATTATGAGAAAAATGTCCTGTAAGTAAAACCCAATATGAATTAATTCAATGAGAAGATAAACCTGATGTAAGAGAAGAACGAATGTTAGACTTATATGATGATACATTTGATAGTGATTTTTATGCTTTACACTTTGAATTAATACCAATGGTTAAACATAATAGTTCAGCAGATTATAAATTATGACAACAAAGGGAGTGAATAACTTAATGAAAAAAGATATTTATGTAATACACGATGAAAGAGTAATTAATGCAAAAAGACCATATATGTCTGTTTGTGGACAAGTTAAAAAAAGACTTTGTCAAGAATTAAAAAAAGATAATATCGCAATATGTAAATTAAATTTATATAACGAATATATTAAGAAATATCAAAAAGTTAAAGTATGTGTACAAGTTTTAGCAAATGAACCTAGTTTATTAACAGTAAATATTATTAATTATGCACTTATTTTAAAATTAAAGGAGCAAAATAACAATGAATAATACTTTTCCTAGTTTACCAAACTTAAATGATATTAATAGTGTTTTAAAATTTTATAATTATGATTGAACTATTAATTTAGCCAATATTATTGCTCGTCATCAAATGCGATTAGTTAATGGTAAAGATATTTTATTTAAGTCTCATCGTAAAGACATTTTAGAAAAATTAAATTGATGATATGAAACTTATAAAATAAAAGAAAAATTAGATAAAAATGAATTAACAGCAAGTTTAATGGGCAAAACTATTTTTGGTTTATTAGAAACATCAGATGGCAATATTGATTTATGAATTAATCCTTTTAACTTTACATCTCGTGTAAGTAAAATAAACGAAATTGAACAAGGTGCTGATATTTGATTAAATTATCATCAATCAGATAGTGGTTTTATTTTAAATTTAATTTGTACCAAAGATAAAATAGTTATTAAAGGTTGACCTAAAAATAATGAAGTAGTTGTTGGACAAAGTAAAACACAAATTAAAGATGATGTTAAACCTGTTTTAGTACAAGAATTTAAAAATAAATTAGGCGTAGTTCCTTTTTGAGAAATGATTAATGAACCTAATCCGTTATTTTTATCAACATCAACTACATTAAACCCATTACCTACAATGGCAAATTGTTATAAATTACAATTTGATTTAGAAGATAGTTTTAATATTAAATCAAAAGAAAGATGAGCAAATCGTACTCATTGATATGGAATATTAGATGATGATTTAATGACTGCTTATAACAAAGGTAATAAAAAAGTATTACAAGATGCTTTTGATGATATTTTTATTCAATCAGGTCAATCAGCCGTAGATGGTCAATTATCTCAATCTTTACAAGTAGTACAAGGAACACCAACCTTAGAAACATATACGGAAGACCAAAAAGCAATTATTGAACAAGTATATTTAGCATGTCATTTTTCTAGTCCTTTTGGTGATAAATCAGATAATGACCAAAATAAAACACAATCTTTATTAACTAAAACCAAAGATTTAGAAAAACAAGCATATTTACAAGCATATCGTAAGCAATATTATACAAAAGTGTTTGATACCGTTTTAAAATATTACGGTTTATGAGATGGTACTGGTGAAAGACCTTATGGTTTTGATTTTGTTAGTGCTAGTTTAGTAGATCAAATGCGACAAAATGAATTAATTACTGCTAGATTAGATAATGGCACAATGGAACCAATAAGAGCAATTACTGAATATGAAAATATTGATGAATTAGAAGCAGCAAAATATTTAGAAAAAATAGAAGCATGACAAGATAAAATGCAAGCCAAAGAAATAGAACATAATAATAAATTAATGGAATATGATGAAACTGGTAATAATCAAAATGCCTTACAAGGTAGAACAGAAATTAAGGAGAATTAAAAAATGAGTAGAATTAACCCAGGGGTTATCGAAGAATTACGAAGACAAGCCCATGATACTTTAATAGATATTAGAGAAAACATAAAAGACAATCGCCATTGAATGGTATTTCCTTTTAATGTTTATAGTTCATATATTCCTGATACTGAAACAGGTTGAAAACCTAATAATGCTAAACCAAGTGATTATGGTAGTTATTCACGCATATTTGATAATATGGAAAGTACTATTGCACAATGACAAGATAGTTTAAAAATAGTGCAAAAATATAAAGGTGAAGAAATTAATATATTAACGATTGATGATTTTAATAAACAACCAATTAATTCAACTATATGAGCAAATAATGAAACACCTTTTGCGATAAAATTAAAAGATGAAAATAATAATGTTTATTGAAAATTAATTGATGGTGAAAACATTTATGATATTAATAGAATGCTAGAATACTTAAAGCAATATAAATTAAGTTATTTTATGAATAATGATAATAAAGCAGATAACTTTTATACAAAAGAAGTTAAAGTTGGTAAATATTGAGATTCTTATATGATTGATGATAGAAGTTCAATTCAATTTGGCGATGCTAAATTTGAACAAGTATTTACTCAACAATCAACAGAACGACAATATACTTTATTAATTTTAGATGAAGATGCTGAGAAATTAAATATTAATGATTATTATAATTTTTATACTGTATTTAATGATCGTGGTTTAAATATTGGTGGTGGTGATATTAATTCTGCACCCCAAGATAGACAATGATTATATCCATCAAATGTTATTAATTATTATTCACCTTATGATGGTAGTTTTTTATGACAAGAAATTACCTTTTCAAGTATTAATGACAAAATTAGTAATAGTGGTTTGGCAGTACGACAATTTATTCAAACATCAGCACCAGGTGAAGGTTATTGTTTTCCTAAAATAACTTATGATGAAAAACTAAATAAAGGTATTGTTGAATTAGATGAAGTTTTATTAAAAGACCCAGGTGTTAGAGCAATGGCAGTTAAATTTTATGGTAATCCTATCTTTTTTGATATGCCAGTTATTGGCCGACCAATTATTAAAGGTGAATTTAATAAAAAAGTAATGAATTCAAGGGACTTGCTAATGTATAATATGTATCCTGCTGCTCCTGATAAAATAAATACTTATGCATCACCAGATGTAAGTTGATATAACATTCAAGGTATACAACCAACAATGATAACAGGATTTAAAGATTGAAAAGATAGTATGGAAGCAAGATATGATTTTTGAAATCAAAAAAATAGTGAGGGTATTGTTATAACTGACCCAACTACTACATCAGCAACTAATTCTAGTGTTGGTAGAAATATTCATACAGAAGATGATAATTCTAAGTTTTATTGGTCTAAAAACTGAAATATAACACCACCAAATAAAGTAAAAGTAAATAGTGGTAATGTTGATAATATAATTAGTACTCAAGCCTCATCATATTTTAGAAGAAAAGATGAATTTGGTAATACAGTTGGTCAAGTTCAATTTGAATATAATAAAATGGGTACATCTAATGTTTGAGATATTTTAAATATGAATAATTTTATTAATCGCCAAACAACCGTATTGCCTTTAAACTATACACAAAAATTAGTTTTTAATCCTTTTACGATACCGGGCGGAGTTGGTAAATTCTTAAACTTTATTTCGTTTGGTATTCCATGAGGGTGAGTAATTAATCAAGATGAAAAAACTTGACCTAATTTTCAATTTCTTAATGGTTTTATGAGTGCTAATATTTATAGTTTTTATAATGATGCATTTTGAGGTGATAGTGCACAAGGTAATGGATATTTACCATTTGAAATATTTAGAGAACAAGGTAATGATAAAGTTGGTGCTATCTTTGGAGCAAATGCTACTAGTTTAGGGTTTACAACTTTATTAACTGATAAATGTAAAGGTACTGTTTTAACTAACGATGGTAAACCAACAGAAGAATTAATTTATTCAACTTATAATCTAAAACAATTAAATCCTAAAACTAATCGAGTTTATTTAATTAATGAACAAACCAAAGCAGTTGATGCTCAAACACCAGTTAGTGATAGTGAAAAAGATAATGATTTAGAATTCTTACAAACACCAGATGGGACAAATTGTAGTTATATAATTGATATGTTTTCAATTCAAGCATTATATAAAGGTAATTTTGAAATTATCTTTTATGCTGATAATCCATATACTAATAATGAAGAAGATTATTTAAGATTATCAGTATGAAGTTTTAGAGGTAAAACAAAAAGCGTATTAAACAATTATTTACGCGATATGACAACTAATTATAAAACTAGTTTCTTATTACCACACGATTATGAAATACCAACATTTAATTACCCACAATATGTTCTCCCACCAGTACCTTATAACTATAAACCTTATACAAAAGATATCTGAGATGGTAAAACAGGGCAAACATTAAAAACCAAAATTACCGCACCAGCACAATGTAAAAATAACAAAATTGAATATTCACCAACTTTATTTCCTAATGATTTTAGTTATGGTTATTATGAAACTGAAATTGATTTAAGACAAATTGACCCAACAATTCAAAGTATAGATAAATTTATTAGTTCATATAAAACTATTGAAATAAGTAATCTTAATAATTTACAAGTTAGATGTTTGAAACCTGATATAGAAAGATTTATTAAAGACAGAAATGTTAATCTTTTAGGTGGTTCTAATGGTTGTAATTTAAATGGTGGCTTATTATCTAATATAACTTTACAAAAAACAGGATTAGAACAAAAAGATAATGTTAATTTTGATAATACAATAACTTTGTACACTGATAATATAACTAATCAAATTCAAACATTCTCTACTGCATATACTAATGGTTTACCAAGTGGATATTATCCAAATTTATATTTAACTGAACAAAATAATTGAAATATTATGTTTATACTTAGAATAACAAAATTATCTGATACTGATAAAGATAAAATTAAAGAAACATATTTACAAATATATTATACAAATGATATGAAATTAAAAATTAGATTTTCAAAAGTATTATTTGCTCAGTTATTATTGAATACTGGATTTGATTATTGTGGTAATGATAAAGATATAACAATAGACTTAAATGCTTTGGGTGTATTAAATATAGTAAATAATAGTGATAATCCTATTAAAATTACAATTAAACCAAGATAAAAGAAAAAGAGATGTAAAATCTCTTTTTTTTATTCACCTTTAACTTTTACATTACCTTTATCATCAATAATTAAATCAGGTATATTACTATTTAAATTTCAACGGTATACTGATTTAAAGTAAACTCCATTATCTATTTGCCAGGGTTTTATAGTTTTATACGAAGATTGTTGTTCACTAATTATAATATCAAAATTAGTTTCTGTTTTATGTTGTCCAATAAAAATATAGTATTTATCTTGGTCATCAAACTTATTATATCTTTGTTTTTCTGTATTTTGAAATTTAGCAATTCTTCAATTATTATTTTTATCACCACGCCATACTACATAATATCATTTATTATCAACAGTATTAAATGGTTTTTCTTGTGGTGCTGTTCATTCTAAATTGTCTTTAATTTCTTGGTTATTTGTTTTAATTTTGTTTTCTTTTTTTAATTGTGCTAATTCTTCGGGTGTATATTCATGTTGTGGTGTATTACAAGCAACTAAACTGGTTGTACTGGTTCCTATTAAAGTGATTGTTCCTAAAAGACTTAATATTTTTTTCATTTATTTTAAATCTTAACTATTTTTCAACATCTAAAAAAACAGTTGCTTCGCCAGTATAAATTGTTGAGTCACTTGAAAATACTGTAATCCTTTTTTCATTATTATTGTATAAATCATCAATAATATTTTTAATTCCTATCTTAGTTATATCTAATTGAGGATTTTTATCTTTTAAAAAATCTTTAATTTGTTGTTCGGTTAGTAATCCTTTTTCATTATTAATTTTAACTGTTCCTAAAATAGGATTTGAAATAATTTTAGATAATTCATTTATTTTATTTAAATTGTTATTTTCTAAATCTATAATTTTTATTCTATGAACGTTAATAATGTTATTTAAATCTTTTCAACCAAACCTAACAAAAATATCAGTACTACTAAATTCAATAATTGCTGATTGACTAAAATTTAGTCAATTAATTAATATAGCATTATTAGTATTATTTTTTACAAAGTAAACATTTTCATTATTTACAAAATATTTATTGTCTTTACTATCAATGCCTAAAAATCTAATATATTTTTCTTTAATTCCATATATTTTTTCAATTATTGATTTATATTTACCATTTTTTTCTATAGAATAGAAAACATTAACACCGTTATCAGTTTCTGAATTTAAATTATCTGATAAAACAGATTTATCAATTGAATATAAAACTTGTAGTGGTTCACCATAATTAAAAGTTTTATCACTCGAATTTAATGTTGCGCTTGACTCTTTAATATTTGTAATATTAATTTTATTTATATCTATGCTAGGATTTAGTTCTTTTAATTTATCTTTAATTTGTTGTTCTGTTGGCAAATCAGCACCATTAGTTTTAATTACTGCTTGATATCTTTGATTATAATTACTAGCGGCAATTGTTGTTGGGACAGCAGTTCCGCTAATAGTTAATACACTTAATAAACTAAGTAATTTTTTCATACTTGTATTTCTCCTTTTCTTATCTTGAAACTTTTTATCAAGATCTAACTGCATTATATATATATATATATATGTATACAAGCAAAATTATGAATTATGTAATAATTTTATTCTTAAAAATAATGCTTATTACGCGTTTTAATGACTAAATTAGTAATCAAATATATTAAGTTTAGTTATAATATATAAAAAGTATTGTATTAGTAAAATATTAGTATATAATTAAATTATAGGTTTAATCTTTTTCCATAAAAAAGAGTTTATGCTGACTTGTTAATCGGACAAGAATAAAAAAAGAGAGGTTTATAAAATGGCACTTACAAAAGAACAATTAATCGAACAAGGTTTAAGTGAAGAGATTGCAGAAAATATCTTAAATCAGTTTAATAATGAAGCAAAGCAAATTAGAGAAAGTGTGCAAAAACGCGAAGATGTTATATCAAAAGAAGATTTTATTAAATTATCTAATGAATTAGATGAATTAAAAGCATTTAAAGATATTCCATCTACTAAAATTGAAGATATTAAAACTAATTTAGATAAAGTTAGTGGTAATTCTTTAACTGAAAAAATGCAAACTTTAAAAGAATTAAAACCTGATTTGTTTGTTGAAGAACAACAATCAATTTCACCAACTAATTTTATTAAAGATATGATTGAAAAATCAACTGAAAATAAGAATGATGAAATTGAAACTATTAAAGAAAAAGGAGCATATACTCCTGATGAAATTAAAAAATTAACTGATTATACACTTAAAAACCTTAGATAATAAGGGAGTGAAATATTATGGCAACAATTAACTTGCCACAAGTACCTTTTACATTACAAGGTAACACAACAGGTCAAAAAGCCTATGTTGATATGGTTAATGCTTTATTGCGTGGACCTTTATATAATGAATATGCAAGTATTATGCAGTATGCTACTGCAACCGCAGAACAAGTTGCTTGATTACCTAATGCAGGACAAGCACTATATAATTTAACTCATCGTGTGGTATGACAAGATGATTATTCATTACCAAATGGTGGGGCAACTCAAACAATGGGATTAACAAGAATTCCAGTTCCGATTGATAAGAGATTTAATTTAAAATTAATGAATGAGGCTTTTGACTTAGCATTAATAGAACAAAATATTAAAAATGGTGTTATTGCTGATGCTATTTCTAGTGTTGTACAAAATAAATTTGTTAATTTAGAATGTGAATTAATTCAGGCTATTTATGATTATTGTTTAGCAGATGGTCAATATGAAGTAATTCCATTTCGTAGTTATACAGCTGAAAATGCTGATGATGCAAATAAAGCATTCTTTACATTAAATGAAACTTTGATTGAATTAACAAATCAAATTAGTAATTTATATTTTGGATTGCCAACTGATAAAATGTTTATGGTTTTAGGTCGAAGAGCCTATTTAGGTTTAACACCTGCTTATTTAAAAGTAATTGGGTCACAAGCCCAATTAAAAGCAATGGTTAATGGTGAATTATATGAAAATACCGCAATGGGTATTCCAGTATCTAAAAGTTTTCATTTAGAAAAAACATATACAAAAGGACAAGTTAACCGTGATAAAGGTTATAATTTTACTAATGTAAATGGTTTACTTATTAATAAACAAGTATGAGCATATCCAATTAATATGGATACTATTCAACAAGTTTTAGATAATGATACTGCTAACCCTAAATGAATTGGTAAAGTTCAATATGCAACACCAACAATTTTATATCCTAAAACATGCAAAATTATTTTAGAAAAAGCACCTACACAAGAAGAAATTAATACTGCTAAAAGTAATCTAAATAAAACTTTTAGAGTGCCAGTTGATTATGTATTCTCATCATCAACTCCCAGTAAAATTAATATCAGTGGAATTATTAAAATAGATAAACCAACTATTCATGTTGCAGACCCAACACAAGCAACACAAGAACAGTTAAAACCACAATTTAAAAATGTTGTTTTAAAAGCAGTAAAAGCAATAGATAGTTCTTTAACTGAAAATGATTTTGATTATTTTATTGAAAGTAAAGGTGAAGATTGACCAATAAATATTACAAAAGATAAAACTGTTGAAGTTCAAATTGAAGGTAAAAACAACGCTACTGGTCAAACAAATACAATTGATGTTGTAATTAAAAATTCTTAATAAACAATGAATTTACTAATATTACGAGTTTTAACTTTATTAGTATCTAATTTAGAAAATAAACCTTTAATAAGTAAATTTGTAAATTTAATTAATAGAGTTAATAAAGTTCAAAATAAAATATTAAAGCCAATTAATTATATTACTGATAAATATAATAAAATTACAAGTAAAGTTGAAGATATTTATCAGTGATTAAATCCATTTACTTATTTAGATTTAATTAAAAAAGGTCATAAAAAAGAAATACAACAAATATTAAGTCAATTAGAAAAGGATAATAATATTAAAAATAGAGAACAATTTAAAAATGAAAATTATTTAAATACTAATTGACAACCATTAAATAGTAGTTGACTTGATAGTGGTATGTTTAATATTACAAATAAATTAACTTTAACAGGTAATTTAACTATTTTAATATATACAAAAACAGCAAAACATCCAAAATTTTATGGACCTTATGTTTATCCTAGTGTTCCAGTTGAAATTTGAAAATTATTAAGTAATGCTGTATCTAATGCGGGGACTTTATTTTGGCGTTATTGATTAAGAAAATGATTACCTAGTCATTTAAGAAATTATATTAAAAAACGATTACCACAAGCATTAAAAGAAAAATATCCCAAAGGAACTACTAAATTAACATTACCAACAGTTCAAAAATTACAACAAATTAAAAAGTTTATTAATAATTTAAAGATTGGGCATTTTAATTTTAATTTTGCTGGTGGAATTAATAATAAAAAATGGTATCGTGAACGCCGAAGTGATGTTAAAAATATTAAGAATTTATATAAAACACCAGTTAAAAATATGTTTTACAAAACTAATCAAACTATTAAAACAATTAAGAAAACAAAAACAAGAGTTAATAGTTATAAACCATCTAATTTAAAAAATAAATATCGTAATCAATTAAGAGGTGTATTATATGGAAAATAATTTAAGTAATTTATTATTTATAACAGTTGAAGATGTTAAAGAAAGTAAACTTTGACAACCTATTAATGATAGAAAACAATCTGCTTATAATGATAATTTAATTTATAATGCTATTTTAAAAACTAGTTTATGAATGGATAGATTATCAGGTGGGACAATTTCAGATAAAATAAATAAAAAAGATTTATTTCCATGAGTAAAAAAAGATAATACTGTTTTAATTGAATATGATAAATGATTAAGTTATATTCAATCTGCTTGTTTATTAGCAGTTATTAATTGATATTTACCTAAAGGAGTTAATGATTTAACTGGTAGTGCTTCATTTTCACAAGGTGGAGTTGCTTATTCACAAACTAATGACCCTGAGGCAAATGAAAATATTACTCGTGATGTTAAAAATGCTTTAAAATTAGCAGGTGAAATAATTGATATTATATCTAGTAAAACAGTATCTAGACCTTATAATTATAGTTTAGATAATTATGCTCATCCATGAGAAGAAGAATATAAACATATTAGTAAAAAAACTTTTTATCCAACATTATTATTTTGATTAAAAGAACGATTACAAACAGATAATTCAATAAATATTACTTATCCAACTATTAATGACTTTTCTAAAATTGATTATAACGAGTATATTAAATTAATAGTTCCGTTTGATAATGATACTATTTATTATGAAAATAATGTTTGAAAAGCAAAACAAGGTTCAAGTGTAGAAACACCAATTGACAATAAAACTATTATTAAAAATGAACAACAACAATTAATGGTATCAGATGCTAAACAAGATAAATTAATAAGTGGAACAAACATTAAAACTATTAATGGTAATTCATTATTAGGGAGTGGTAATATTTCTATTAGTGGTGATAGTTGAGAATTAATTAATTATCCAGAAGCAAACGAAAAATTAACATTTAAAATTCCAGATTATAATTTAACAAAATATTACTATAAAATATCAATTTCAATAACAGATTATGCATCTGCTAATAAATTTGTAACATATTATTTTGAAACAATATCACAAAAATCAATATTTTCATTTTTAGCAGATAATTCTTATAAAAGAATAACAATTAAGCAAGATGGCTCAATTTCAAATGATACAAATAATATTTCTATTAAAGATTTAACAATTAAAAGAAAATTAATTTAGAAAGGATTTTTAATTAATGAAACAAAATAAAACAACTTGATTAAAGGGTGCCCTACCTTGAAATTGATTTAAAAAAGACCCTATTCCGACTTATAATTGAACCCATAAAGATATTAGAGAATGAGAAAGAAAATATAAAATTCGTAGTTGAGTAGTTAGTTTTTATACATTGATATTTTTAGCATTAAATTGTTGATTAGAATATGGCATGATCAATGCAATAAAAGATAATATTAATTGATATAATTATGGTCAATATTGAGGTAATGGAATTGCTATTTTATTAACACCTTTATTTACACACGGAATTCAGGGTATATTTGTTGCTAGTAGTAAACCCAAAGTAGATATGAAAATTGATATTCCACGATTAAAAATATCTAAAATGGGATTAGTATTTACAATTTTACCTTTAATTACTTTAATAATTTCTTTAATTATTATTTGAATTGATAAATCAAAATGAAAAAAAGACCATTTAAGACATTGTTTAGATTGTCGGATTAATTCTCGTGTTATTCAACCACGAATAGCAAAACAATGAAATAATTTAGATGGTATAACAGAAGAAATATTTAAAAATATGCAAGATGAATATACTAAAAAACAAGAAGAAAATAACAAAGAATTAAATTTAAAATAAACTATATATAGGGGCGGTTGATATTTTTGGGTGGTTATATAGTTTAATTTATAAATTATTTTGTTCTGAAAGAATGGATGGCCACTGTTTGAGTAAGGATAAGAAAGGAAATAAAGAAATGGAAATTAGTAATGAAATAGTAATTGCTTTACTTGTATTAGCGGGTGCTGGTGGAATGGGTAGTCTTGGTATTCTTGGATTATCTGCTAAAAAAATTAAAAAATATAAAGCAGAAATTAGAGAATTAAGAACTGCTGTTATTGCTCACGAAAAACATTTACGAGGACCTGATTATGCAACAGAATTAGCATTAAAAACAGGTCAAATTAAAAATGTAAAAAAACAAGTTAAAGTAAACGATAAAAAACAACAACAAAAAGATGCTATTAGACAACTAACAAATAGTATTTAAAAAAATAACCTTAATTGGTTATTTTTTATTTGTTTTTAAGATAATTAAATTCTTTTCACCATATGTTTTAATTAAATATTCTCAGTCTCAGGTTGAATTAATATTTACATCTTCAACATCAGTACCAGTTATATATTCGCCAAGGGGAGTTTTACAAGGGCGATTACCTTGTTCTGAACTATAACATAAAATATATTTATTCATTATCTTTATCTCCTTTATCATGTGTTATATAAAAGTTAATAAGATATTCTATTTTTTGAGAATAAGTACTAAAATTTAATTCATTTCAAACTTTTTCTTCGTTTTTATTTAAGTAAATATTAACATTCCTAATTTTGCAAGAATAATATTTTCCAGTTTTTTGATTATATGAATGTTTCATAATATTAACTCTCATAATTAGCAATAATAATGGCATCTCGGATATGATTACTTATTTTTTCATTATTATATTTTCAACCTTTACCATATTCATAAGTTAAATTAGTATCTTTTTCATATTTTCATACAGAACTATCATTATATTTACTTAAATTTTCCATATTTTTAACAACTGATTTAGTATATTTAGGTGATATCCAATTAATAATTTCATCACGGTCTTTATCAATTGCTCCTAATAATCTTAATAAATCATCTCTATCTTTTGAACCATTTGCATTTGTATATAAGCAATTTTCAATATTAAAAATAAAATCTTCTAATTGTTGTTTATTATCCAAACGAAATGAATTGTAAAACGATAAATTATTGTCAATAAATTTATAGTGGTCTTTTCAATCGTTATTTATAAATTCTTTCTCATGTAATAAAATACTATCTTCATAAACAACAATAGCAGTAGTACCTGTTCCTGATGGGTCAATACCTATTTTTATCATTATCTTAAAAATCTTTCTTTAAATTGATAATAAAAATCTTCGCTTTGTTTTCTAATTATAACTGGTGATAATTTTTCAACATTTAATTCTTCTTTTATTCAATTTTTACCTTTTGAAATAATATCTTGTTCTATTTTTGTATTTGTAATAAAATTTTTAATATTATTAAAATGCTCTTCCCTCATTCAATTTGAATTTAAATTATTAATTTGTTGCTTATTAGTTTCTTTAATAACTTGATTACTATTTTCTTTACTTATTTCAGTACTATCAGGGTCTAATTCATCAGTTGCTATACCAAATGTCTTACACAATCAATAACGAGCACCATATGTTAAAGCACTACCAACTGCTTTTGCAATATCTGAATTTTGTGCTGATAAAATAATTTCTAATTCTAATTTTTCATCATTTTTATAAAGTGTTAATAAACCTTTTGAATAATAATTTACCATTTTATCATTATTAATAAATGTTGGTTCACCAACTGCTTGAATTGTATAAGTTATATGATGCTCTTTTAATTGTGGTTTTAAAGTTTGATATAAATCACTTTCAGTAAAATAATTATATTTATTAAAATCATTCCTTGCATTTTTACCAACAAAAATATTTATATTAGATTGAATTTCACCAATACTTGCTATTAATGTTTTTTTAGTTTCTTGTTGCATTTTCTCATTCCTCTCTTTCTTGTCATATTAAAATGGCTTCTTTAATTTGTTCTAAATCTTGTTTAGTAATATTAACTTTTTCTTTAATTACTATTTTTAATTTTGGATTAATAATTATTATTAATATTTTTTTACTATCTATACAAAAATCTTTTTCTAATAAATAATAAAGTTTTAATTGTCAAATATAGCGTTTAATATCTGTTTTTTCATTAGAACTAGTAATTTTTCAATCACATATTATATATTCATTATCTATTGTTATGCCAATAAAATCAGTTGTACCACATAATAAAGGATGATAATATGTTTTTTCAGTTTCATAATGTTTAAATTTAATATTTTTAAAAGTTTCTTGATATAATTTTGTAAAATTTTTAAATAATTCACGATGAGATTTTATATCACAATCAATAAATTCAATTAATTCATCATCAAAATTATTTTTTATTCAACAATCAATCATATTATGTAAACATATTCCACGAGTTTGTGCTAATTTTAAAATATTCTCATCAATTTGTGAAAAATCTTTTGGCACTAAAATATTAACAATTTGACTTACACTTGGTATTAAAATACTATATTTATGTAAATCTTCATTATAAATATATAGTGGTTTAATCTCATTTGATTGCATCATTATCACCAAATAATTCTTTAATATCTTCTGAACTATAATTTATTTGTTCATCTGCAATTATTTCTTGTGGTTTTTCTGATAATAATATATCTTTTTTAAAATCATTATTTGTATGTAAAAATTCATAATTAGATACTTGAACTATTCATTGTATTTTATTATTTTTATCTTTAAAAGATTGTAAAATACCATTAATTGCAATTTGACTACCTTTTTGGCAATATTTTTGTAAAACTATTGCTTGCTTATTTCAAACTTGACAAGGTATAAAATCAGTTTCTTTTTGTGTTGAATATGGGCGAGTTACTGCTAATTGAAATATGGCATATTCTTTTCCACTTTGTGTTTTTTTAATTTCTATATTCTTTGTTGTTCTACCAATTCCAATAAATTTATTCATTATTATATTCCTCTAATTCCATTTCTTCAATTAAATTATCAATATACTCATAAGCACTTTCTTCTGAATAACATTCTTCTAATGCTAAATTAAATAAGTCTTCTTCGGTATAAACATAACCATTTTCATCTTTTCACATATTAATTTACCTCATTCTTTGCTATTAATATTTCTATTAATTTTCTTCCTTTTTGTTCTTTAATATCAAAATAACTTATTTCTTGATTTAATAAATGTGCTTCTTCATTTTTAATTAAATTAATATCATCATTAATATTTTCTTTTTGCCCTGTTTTATTATCAAATATATTAATACAAAAATCATTGTACATATATATTGATATTAGATTTTTGATTGTCATATTTACCTCCTATTTTTAACTCGCTGGCACTCACTCCCAAGTGAAAGTGCCAAAGCGAGAGTTAGTTATATAATTAAGTATTTATCTATTTATTTACTACGCCATCCGCTTCACTGCGGGTGAGCGGTGGCGGTATGTTTTATTGTTTAATGTTTAATAATCGACAGTTGTTTTTATAAGATAATGCCAGAGAATTCTCTCTCTTCATCCGCACCATTTCAGGTCAAAGCGTTCAGTTTTTAAAATAAATTCACTTGCACCTTGAAGAGCCTAATGCTGACTTTGTGGTTTTTAAATCGCTGTCACTTCTAAGAAGTAATATCTATCGCAAATTTATTTATAAAGTGGCCATCTCAATATTTATTGTCGTTTGATGTTGACCTCGCACTTATCACGACTATCGCTTGTTAAAGCGTCTATTATTTCCGGACTGATTACCGCTGGGCTAGACCGCCTCCTGTGGAATAAAAACACTTAGTTATTTAAAATAACCGTCCCACACTGCATTAAGTTGTTTTATAAAATCAAAGTTTAAAAGAACCAGTTTCATAATCAAAGATAATTTTTGAATTTTCTAGTTTTTGATAAAACTGTTTTTGTGTTTTATCTTTTACTTTATTCAATAAATTTCTATGTTTTTCACAAGTTCATAAAACTTTATTTGATACAAATTCTTCGGTAATGAATGATATTGCTTTATAGCAGTTATCAATATCGCAAATTTGTTGTTGCTTATTAATTTTCATTACTTACTCCTTCCTTTTTATTAAGTTTTTTTATTAGCAAATTAATTAACTGAAACAGAGAAAGGACAACACCTTAAATTAGAAGAAAAACAGGTACACTTTTGTAAAGATTTCTAAGATATTTAATAAATGTGTAAACAACTTAAAGAGGGTATCAAAAAGTTGTTATAGTTTTTTTGTAAATATTTAAGATACTGTCCTTTCTCTGAATCAATTAATAATTTTGGTTTTACAAATAAAAAAACCATTTTAGTAAATGGTTTATTATTCTTATTCAATTTCCGAGTTTTTTTCCAAAACCCTTATTTTATTTATGCGACCGATAAATAACATTTTAGTTATTTATCACTATTTTCGTTTTGCATTAGTAATAAATTCTGTTATGGTTGCTAAATAGTGTGGCGTATTATAATAAATGCCCCGCACATGATCACAATTGAAAACAACCCGACTACTAATTTTTTTGCGTTCATAGCTTCGTTTGTTTTGATAAGCTTCGCGCCCCATTACATAGGGGGTTGCGTGGTCTTTTTTATTTAATAGATATAAAACTGGTAATTTTGCTAACTGTTCTAAATTTTCGCCAGGATTAATTTGTTCAGGATCATAACCCCGCGTATCAATCGCATAACGCCGAATAGCATAATAATGCTCATAGTAATTAACCTTAATCTTTAACATATAATAACGATATAAAGCATTTAAATTACTAATTGTTGAATCTAAAATTGTACTTTTAATTAACTTGTTTTTAACAAATGCTAATTTTAAATATTCCATAATTACAAAAGTTCCCATTGACCAGCCATGAAAGTTAAGTTCTTTTAATTTTGGGTCAATCGTTGTTTGCAAGAAATTAACAACGGCTGCTAAATCATGTTTTTCATAATATCCCATTGTTGTTATTTTTGTTGTTGATTCACCATGATTTCGTTGATCAAAAACAAGAATATTATAACCTGGGCGTAAATAGATTAAACCAAAAAAGATTGCCCGAAATTTATGTGAATTAAGGCCATGTACGACCACCACTCATTTTTTATTATTATCATTTTTTACTCATGACCGAATGCTAATCGCCTTTAAAAGAACATCTTCATAACCATGAATGTCATATTCTTGTAAATCTCATTTTTGTTCTAATTCAGCTGGGGTTAATGCCATTTCCTCAATTCGTAATCGTTTTGTTAAATCAGTAATATATTTTTTACAATATGCTTCTAAATCATTAGTTTTCTTTCATCAAGTTTGATGTGTTAATAAAATTCGTTTATCATGAAAAGCATAAAATAATTTAATATAAAGGGCATTATTACTCATATAATCTTTTAAATGTTCATCATCAACGATGCGATAACTATGGTCCGTAATTAATTCACGACCACGGGCTAAATCATATAAATCTAATTCTTCATCATATTTTTTCGCCATAATCTTATTGCAAATCCTCTTTTGTAAAGCCATATGGTAATAAATCACCAATTGTTACAACATATGATCCTCCCTTTTTATTATAAATTTCTAGCGGAACATCATGGTCAATTAATTCTCATAAAAATTGTCGACACATTCCACATGGTGAACCTTTTTGGTTACTATCGGTATATAAAAAGAGTTTCTTAATGTCTGCTTTTCGATAACCTAAAGTATAAACTTGTGCTAAACATGTTCGTTCTGCACACAGTACCACCGAATAAGCAGCATTTTCAATATTAACACCATTTACTTCTGTTCCATCTTTTAAAACACAAATTGCACTAACATGAAAGTTGGAATATGGAGCATACGCTTTTGTACTTAATGATTTTAATTTTTCAAAATAATTTGCCATTTTTCTAACTCCTTTTAACTAATTTTTAAATATAATTTAATAACATCAACCAGTGGTGGTAACATAATTAATAGTCCAATTGCAATTGCTAAAATTGAATTAATTAAGGTTGCTGCTGCACAAATATCTTTAATTTTTTTAGCTTTAATATTATATTCAAATGATAATAAATCAACAAAGTTTTCAACCATTGTATTAATTAATTCAAACCCAATTACAATCCCAATTGTTAATAATAAGATTGCTCATTGTACATAACTAAACTCATGCGGAACCATTTTTTGTAATCAAATTCCTAACCCAATCACAACCAATGATACAATAATATGAATGATTAAACTTGACTCTTCTTTAATTGCGGTATAAATTCCACGAAAAGCATTTGAAAACTTGTTACGTAGTTTAAAAAATATCTTTTTCTTTGCTGGTGATCCTTTTGCCATTGTTTCTATCCCTTTCTGTTCCTCTTCTTATTCTATTGGAATTCGGTGAATTTGTAAATCATTTAGAACTTTTCGTTGTAAATTAAACATTGTTTCTTCTTCAGCTGGTGTTTGATGATCATAGCCTAAAATATGGAGCATTCCGTGAGTAAATAAAAAGGCAAATTCACGGCGCGCTGAATGATTATATGTTTGTGCTTGTTCTAACGCTTTTTCATAACAAATAAAAACATCTCCCAAACTACGTAATCCTGTTAATTGCAACAAATCAACACTATTTTCTTCCTCTAAAGCAAATGTAATAACATCTGCAACATAATCTTTTTGGCGATATTTTTGATTTAACGCTAATTGTTCTTTTGCATCAACAATAATCAATGATAATTCCAATGGATCAGTAATATTTGATATTGTTTTAATTTTCTGAAAAATTGCCATAAAATCAGTTTGATATGGTTTAATATCAAATTTTGTTTCATTATAAATTGCAAAATCATCTTTCATTACCATATCTTGACCCCTAACACTTTCTTGTTTTATTATAACAAATTAAATGATTATCTTCAGTAAATAATCTAATGTTGTTTGTTGGCCCAAATAAATTTTCGCTGGTAAATATCAAAAATCAACATTAAAATCGGTTTGGTCTAAAATTAAATAGTAGTTATTCTCTCATTTAATTTGGACAATCATTTCTTGCCAATAATTTTGAACAAAATATTCTAATTTAACTTCTTTAATTGCCTTTTCAACTCGTGATATTTCTTTTGGCACAAAAACATAATTTAATTCTTCCGTACTGCTTTTTAAAATTGTTAAATAACCATCATAATACAGTTGAAGGGGATAATAAGCAAGTAAAACAAAAAAAGAAATCAAAAAGCAACAACAAGTTAACATTAAAATAATAACTTTTTTATTAATTATCAGCCCCTATTAAATTAAGTTTAGTTAAATCAATCACATTTACAAAAAATTGTTCAACAAGATGATCATGACCAGCGTAAATAATCATTTGTTCAGATTTTAAAGTAAATAATAATTTTAATAAAATCATTTTACTTTCATAATCAACATTGCTCAAAACTTCATCAATAAGATAAACATCACACGATTGTAACAATGCTAAAACTTGATAGTTACAATTCTGCTGAAAATTAATAATGTTATCATAAACACTATCAGTAAATAAAAAATCATTTTGATGAAACAATAATATTTTTGTTCGGATTGCTTCTTCACTAAACATCGTTAAATCAAACTGACCATTAAGCATTTTTTTATTAAAGGACGTAGTGGCTCTGGGAAGACAACTTTGTTAGAAATCTTAGCAAAATTACGACCAGTTTCAGGTGGGGAAGTAATGATTTTGTAAAGTTAATGTTATTTTTTTTAAAATAAAAGTATCATTAAGAAGATAATTTAAGTCTGTAATGGTAAAAGATTTGATTGCTGGTAAAGTTAACTGCTTTTGTTTTTGTTTTTGTTCTGGAAATAATAAACATACTGTTTGTTGAAAAGCCTTTTCTAATTTTCCTTTTTCAACAATTAACCCAGACAATTGCGTTGTAAAATCATTAATAAAACTAGTTAAGGCACTATAAAACATTAAATTACCAATTGTTAAACCTTGTTTTGTAATAAAACTAACTGCTAAATAGAAAATTAAAAAGGTAGCAAGCTGTGAAATAAAGGCTAAAATCAACCTTTGAATAATATTATTTTTTTGAAGACCATAAGTTTCTATTAAAAAAGTTGTAAGTTTTTTTGTTCATTGATAATTAAAATATCCTTCCAAATGACGACTCTTCTGAAATTTAAAACTTTGATATAACTCTAAAGTAACATTTTCAAAATTTAATCCCTGTTGATACCATCGGTGGTATCAAAACTTATTAATTTGTAAAAATAAAAATGATAGAAAAAAATAATAACATTTTCTAATAAAACAATTGCTAAAATTAAAGCATTTAAATTAAGTAAAAAAATAACCCCAATAATTAACATTAGAAAACTAAAAAGCAGTTGTGGAAAAGTTGTTCCTAAAAAAGTTGCTAAAATAATAATATATTCGTTTTGTTATTTTTTGTTGAAACTGTGCAAGAATTTTTTGAAAAAAATAGCTAAAAAGAACTCGAAAACAATAAATAATTAAAAAAATTACAAAGAAAATCACTACTTCTTGATGAAAAGTTGTTGTTAACCGATCAAAATAAACTTTAATAAAACTTTTACCAAATAATATTAAAAAATTTACAACAACACTAAAAAACACAGTTCAGCATAAAAATCCCGTTTGTTCTTTTAAAAAAAGAAAAATTAAATAAAAGGTTTTTGTTTTATAAGTAAACTTTTTTCTTTTCTTCGTGAAAATAATTACTGCTTGAAATTTCATCATAAAATCATTAATTAAAACTCATCGTCCTTTCTCAGCACTAGGATCAGCAACAAAAAAGCGGTTTCCCCGACGATGATAAATAACAACATAATGATAATAACCAGTTTCATTTAAAACATAAGCAATTAAGGGTTGTTCAAAATTTAAGGTTAATAATTCTTGTTTATTAATTTCAAAAGCGGTTAAAACTAAGTTATATTCATTTGCAATTTGACTTAAACTATAAACACTTAACGCTCCTTGATAATTTTGAAAATGATGTTTTATTTCATTAATTGTTAATTTTTGGTGATAATAATACTCAATTAACATTGTTAAACAAGCATAACCACAATCATCACTTTGTTCTTGTTTTACAAAAGGATACCACATAAAAAACACCTCTTTTTCTAGTTATTTTTAACCAAAAAAGCGGGATTTTCCTGTTTGAAATTATAATCAACAATGATAAACTTTACGATAGCCAGCTTTTAAAACAACACTTAAAAGGGCAAACAATAGCACTCCACCCCCTAAAAAAGCATATCAAATTGGTGGTGGCGGTGATAATTGCAATCACATATGAACATTAGGAATATACGGCAAGGCAAACACTAGCATTAAAATAAATAAAATCGGTAGAACTAACTGTAAGGGTGGACGATCTTTTCAAAATGCTAATTTATCAGTACGCATAAAGAAAATCATTAGCATATGTAATAACGGCCCCCTCCGTAAACATTGTTGTTTGAAACTGCGAAATTAATTGGGCATTATTGCCTTGACTTGTATCAACACTTCATGTTAAAGCTAACGACGTTAACATAATTCCCATTACAACAAAGTTTAAAATACTCATTAAGGTAACTGATGGGACATTTCATAAGGTAAAGGATAAAATTCCTTTTGTATCTCAACTCCGTGGTTTTTTAATATATTCAGGATTAACATTATCAAACACAACAGCAACTTGTGAAAAATCAAATAATAAGTTTTGAAATAAAATCTGAATTGGCGCCATTGGGGCAAATGATAATCAGGCTGAAGCAATTAATAAACTTAACATTAATCCAAAATTAGCAGCAACTGTTACTTTTAAATATTTAATAATATTAGCAAAAATGCTCCGTCCTTCAATTATTCCTTGTTCTAAGACTAATAATGACTTTTCTAATAAAATAATATCCGATGCCTCTTTGGCAATATCAGTGGCATTATTAACAGAAATTGCAACATCACTTTTTCGTAATGCTAAGGCACCATTAATCCCATCACCCATATAACCAACTTTATGTTTATTTCTTTGTAACGCTTCAATAATCCGCGCTTTTTGTAACGGCGTTAATTTTGCAAAAATATCATGGTTTTCAACAGCAACCGCTAATTGTTCAGGTGTCATATTTTCAACTTCTTCACCAACCAAAACACCGCGTGATTTTAAATTAATTTTATTACAAACAGTTAATGTTGTTTGCGGTGCATCACCTGTTAAAATTTTCATTGTGACACCATATTTATTAATTAATTTTAAAGTACATTGGACATCTTTTTTGATAACATCAGTAAATGATAAAAAACCAAGAAAAATTAAGTTATTTTCATCTTCTAAACTTATTTGATTTTTGTTAATTGGTTTATAAGCAATGGCAATTAAACGAACCCCTTGTTGATTTAATAACAACAAGTTTTCAATAATTTTTAATTTTGCTGTTTTATCAAGCGGGAAAACTTTTTGATCAACTTCATATTGATAGCAAAGATCTAGCATTTCTTCCGTAGCACCCGCAGCACCTTTCGTAATAATTATTTGTTCTGTTTCTGGTTTTTCCGTTAATAAAACCGAAACACGACGACGCATAAAATCAAATGGTAATTCATCTAATAACTGGTAATTTGATGCTAATTTCTTTGTATAGTTAACTTTTTGATATCCAATAATAGCTTCATCAATTTGGTTTTTCATTCCTAATTGAAAATAACTGTTCAAATAACCATATGATAAAACCTTTGGGTCATTAATTTTATTAATATTATAATAATTTTGTAATTCAATTTTATCTTCGGTTAAAGTTCCTGTCTTATCGGTACACAAGATATCAATTGCCCCTAAGTTTTGCACAGCATCAAGTTGTTTAATAACAACTTTTTCTTTTGCTAAGTTTTTACTTCCCCGCGTTAAATTTACCGCAACAATTACTGGCAATAACTCAGGAGTCAAACCAACTGCAACAGAAAAAGCCAAGATTAAAGCTTCTAATCATTGTCCTGTTCGAATTCCATTTAAAATTGGCATCGTGTAGGTGAAGTGCAACAAATCAACTCAGAAAGGAGTTGATTTTTTAATGGAAAGAAAACATTATTTTATTTTACGGTCCTTAGTAACTAAGTATGGAAAAGATAATGTTATTAATACGGTAAATAATATTGTAATTAATAATGAAAAAGAAGATGAATAAATTATCCGCGTAATTTATTAGCGGTAATTTATTCAATATAGTTTATTTTGAGCGTAGCGAACACGCGAAGCGTGCCGCGAAAATTAGATTTTTAGGAGGAATAAGTTATGCCAGTTTGATTAACGACAATTTTTAGTGTTGTTATTATATTAGGTATTTTTGCTTGAATTGGTTTATCAATTTATCAAAAAATTCGTCAAATTCAAGGAAAGAAAAAAGATAAAAAAGAAATTAAAAATAAGGAGGAAAATAAATAGTGTTATGTATGTATTTAACAACAGCAATTAATTTTTTAGCAGTTGGTGATAAGCCTACTATTTCAGATGGAATGGGTTCTATTTGAAGTGGTTTAGGACAAGCTATGATGAAAGTTAAAGAAGCAATTTATGCTGTATTACCACAATTAATGACCTTTTTAGGTGATGCGTGAATTATTTTAATTCCATTTGGTATTTTTGTTATCATTAAGATTTTAAACTTTTTCCGTGTTATGGTTAAAGGATTTTAATATTTATTATTATTGATCATATATCTTAGCTATGGCACACTAGCTTT
Source organism: Spiroplasma endosymbiont of Sarcophaga variegata (assembly GCF_965178695.1). Lineage (NCBI taxonomy): Bacteria > Bacillati > Mycoplasmatota > Mollicutes > Entomoplasmatales > Spiroplasmataceae > Spiroplasma > Spiroplasma endosymbiont of Sarcophaga variegata. The sequence goes on along the minus strand of NZ_CBCXVU010000001.1, from coordinate 195,854 downwards.
TATGTGAGTTGATTAAATAATTTTGTTGTTTATTTTTGTATTACACACTGTCTATAAGTTATTATTGAAATTATTAGTAATGAAATAATTGTTTTAAAGTAGGATTTAATAAAAATAAGAATATTTTTATTAGGGGTCATATTAATAGTAGTTTTGGAATATAAATTTTTATAATATTCTTTATAAATATATCTACTTTCTTTTTAAAATTTGTAGGCAGTATGTAGTGCAAAAATATCAATTTAATTATAAATGATTAATTTTATATTTTAATAACTATTATCTTTAATTTTGTCGAAAACTCTTGATGAAATAAAAAAAATCATCAATATGACAATTTGAAAACTAATTTTGTGTAAGATTATGATTTTGCTTTAAATTTTTTAAACGTTAAAATATAATACCGTTGATTGTTGGTTTGGTGTTAAACCTTTGTGTTGGTATTTTCATTTTCAGAGCTTTAAATAATTTTGAATATTAGTGAAACCCAAATCATGATAATGAATTAAGGCTTCTTTAAGACTGGATTGTAATTTACTAATCTTATTTAACTTTTGATAACTAGTATCAGGGTTTGTACTAGTTTTGGTGGAATATAGAGTAGAATTTGTTTGTTTTGCTACTAATAAATATAGTGGTTGCATATCAGAAATAATTATTGATTTTTCTTTAATTAGTTGCTTATTCATATTTTCAATAATCCATTGTTTTTGTAATCTTTTGGTATTGGTGGATTGAACAAAAATATTATTATTGCTATCAACCGCCATTTGAATACAGCATTTGGTATCAGTTGAAAATGGATCGAGATGAGTTTTTCGTTTATCAAATTTATCTTTAAAATTGCCTTTATGAATTTCTTTAATAAATGTTTCATCCATTTGGATTTGACCATTTAATTTTTTAAATTTTAACTGTGTATTTTCTAATTGTTTTGATTGCATTAATTTTTGTCGATTATATCAAGCGGTTTTTGGGGTTGTTTTAATAAAACGAGAAATTATTTTACTAGATTGTCCTAACAATGAAATTTGAATTAATAAATTTCACTGTTCATAATTTAAATGACTTCAATAAGTAAAATGATGACGAAATGCATCAAAACTAGCACGACATTTTTTACATAAATATTTTTGTTTTCCTTCGGAATTATGACCATTTTTAACACAATGAAAAGATTTGCAATTAGGACATATAATGCCTTTATCTCTAAATTTTTGATCAATTTCATTTAAACGTTTTTGTTTTTTAATTAAGTCTGCTTGTTGTTTTATTTTTTCATAAAATTCTAAAAATTGATCATCTGTTAAGCTATTTATTAATTCTGTAATTATTTTTTTCATCATTTATTTACCTCTATATATTAAAAATATACCTAATTTTAGGTATATTTTATAAATATCAAGAGTTTTCGACAAAATTAAAGACTATTATTAAAAATTAAATAGTATTTTTCAGTGTGTCAATTTTTATTATTTTATATATTTAACATTGTTAATAACATTGTTTATTAAACATTAAATAAACAATATATAGCATTATTTATAACATTGTTAATAATCAGTGTTTTTATCAATAAGTAAACAATATATAAACATTAAATATAACATTGTTTATTAAATAAATATTTAGTTAGGAGTTGATAAAATTGAGTAATTTTGTTAAGAAAAATCAAAATATAGAAAATTATTTTATTCGTAAAGAGTTGATAGTTTTTGAAACAGAAAAAGCAAGTTTTATAAATTTACCTAATCATAATCGTCATATTGGTTTTTGGTTGAGTAATAAATTTATTTATCCGAGTGAAAAACACTCAGAACAAGTAGCAATCGGTTTGATTTATGATAATTCTTATCCTATTGTAAAATATGATGAAAATTTAAAACGTCATATTTGAAAGTATTTAACTGGAACAGAATTAATTAATTTGTATAATCAATATAAACAAAATTATTTTAATCGTATGCACAAAGCATTATTTTCAAATGAACCTAAAAAAGTAAAAGTAAATAATAACAATAATAATTTAACAAATTGAAGTGTTGAAAAAGAGCAAGAATTAATTAATGATTTAGAAAGTTTAAATTAAATGAGTTTATATGACTATTGAGTTCAATTTGTTAGTTATATTTTTGGTTCAAATGCCCCTGAATTTTTATATGTTATATCGTTTGTATTATTTATCGTTTTATTTTTGGGGATGTTTTTTAAACTTATTCAAAAAATGTGGAGTTTTTAAAAATGCAAAATGATTGAGAAAAATTAAAAGAGTTTTTTATTCATGTCTTTTTGTTTATAAATAAAACAAATGTTGAAAGTATTACAACTTGGACTTTGACACAGAATGAATATTTAACTTTGATGGTTGGTGTTTGAATTGTTATTTTATTTTTAACTTGGTTTTTGTTATGAATGATTTTTAAAATAGTTGGGTATTTTAAATAATGAAAAAGTTTGTATTTTTCTTAAAAAATTATTGTTATATTAGTAGTTCAATGATTTTGTTTAGTTTAATTGATTTGTTATTTTGAATAATTTCATTAAATTATACTGGTTTAGTATTTTGATTATTATTTGCTTTGCAATGTGTTTATTTTGTATGATGAGTTTGAAAAAACATATTTTATCAGTTAAATGCTTTTCGGTTAGTAAGTTTTGTTTGAGATAATCCGTTATCAGTTATTATTGGTAAATTAGGAACCGGAAAAACTTTACTTTTAACTTATTTATCACAAACTATGAAATTATTAACAGATAAAATTTATAGTAATTATCCGTTAGAAGATGAGAAAGTTAAAGTTTTAACATTTAAAAATTTAGATTTTACAGATAGAACAAAACCAGTTCCCCCTGATGATAGTGTTATTTTATTTGATGAAAGTTATTTATATATTGATGGAACTAGTCCTCACGATGAGAAAAAAGTCCGTAGTGGTAAAATTCCGTGAATTGTTTTAGCAAGACATTTTGGTAATCGTGCTTTGTTTACAGCACAGCGTGAGGGTATGATTTGAAATAATATCCGACAATTAGCAAGTGGTATTATTATTCCAATTTCACTTAAAAAACCGATTGCTAAAAAAGGATTTAATTTTTTTAATCGTTTCTTTATTATGCGAATTGGTATTTTTCAAGATATTACGGATTATGAAATTTGAAAAACAAAATCAGTAGAACGAACAGCAGAAGGTAAACGAGTAAAACATAAGTCAGATGTTGGTTTAGGAATTCGGTTTTTTAAAATAATTATTCCGTTAGAATTTGCACAGAAATATGATAGTCAATGATTAAAGTTTGTTCGTGATTTAAAAAATGATGAAATAATTAATAACAAAGAATACTATTGGTCAGAAATTACTAAATTGAGTGTTAAAGAGCGGTTAGAATTGTTTGATATTGATATTTTGAAAAAGAATTTAAAACCTAAAAAAGAAAAAGGAAGTGATAAAAATGATTAATTTGTTGTCAGAAAGTAGTAATTGAGATAAGATTTTTAGTTTTATTTTTGATGTTTTTTTGTTTATTTTTGATGTAATTTGAAATACTAAATTACCAATGACAAATACAACAATTGCTTATTTTATTATTTTTTTTATGGTTGTTAAGTTATCAATTTATGCAATTCACGGCACAAGAACACAATATAACGAATTAGGTTCAATAGTACAAACGGGGGTATCAAATATTTATTCTGCGACTGCTCGTGGAGTTTCAGATACTAAACAAGGTATGCAAAAACATATTACAGAGCGTAAACAGTTTAAAATTAATCGTAATAAACAACAATTATCAAGTTTAGCAAAACAAGCAAAAACAAGAGAACAAGGATATCGGAGAGTGCATAAATAATGATTAGACTAGTTTTATTGGTTGCGGCAATTGCTATATTTGGTACTGGTTTTATTACAGTTATTATTAATCAATTAACATCAGCAAAAAATATTATTATGGATTTATATAACTCAGATACTTTTTTACTTTCTTTATTTGGTAAGATGGCAATTTTGTTTAGTCATCCGTTAATGTTAACAATATCAAGTTTATATATTGTTGGGTTTATTGTTTCAAAAACATTATATAGTTAGGGGTTGAATTATAAATATGAAAAAATCATTATCTTTATTTGCCATATCTATTTTAGGTATTTTAGGTTTAGTGATTACTTTTATTACTTTAACAGCATTTAAACCCTTAAATCAGCAGAATTATACTGTTAATTAACAAACAATGGGAATGAATGAAACTGATTTTATTAATACAATGTTTTTACGCAGTAGTTTTTTTGAAAACTGGTCTGAAACAAATTACTTTATTAATCCAACTCTAAAAACATCACAAACATTAACTTATAATGATAAATGATATTTAGACTTTTTAAAGGGTAGTTATTCAACGGGAATTTCATTTGATAAGCCTGGTGATGGGTTTATGGATTTATATAAAAATTGAGATACTTATGCTAACAATATAATATTGATAAATTCTATGATGTTGATAAAAAACAATTTTTAAAAGAATTAACTAATTTTTCTTATTCTTTTGCTAAGTATTTTAATACTGTGGAAGTTATTAATAAATTAGAAAGAGGTATTGATAATTTACAATTAGTTAAAATGATTAATGAGTTTTGAATACAAATTCCTAGAACACAGGCACCTAATAAAGAATTTTTAACTGCTAATAATAAATGATATTTTTATGGAGAAAAAAGAAATGGTCAATATTTGCTTACAAAATTTTATTTTGATAATAATTTTATTAAAAATCAAAACACTTGATGACAACACTTAAAAAATGATTCAGATTTTATTTGAAACTATAATTTAGTATATCGTTGAGATGGAAACGGTGAACCAGAATTACCCGTTGTCTTTAATTTTGTCGAAAACTCTTGATATTTATAAAATATACCTAAAATTAGGTATATTTTTAATATATAGAGGTAAATAAATGATGAAAAAAATAATTACATAATTAATAAATAGCTTAACAGATGATCAATTTTTAGAATTTTATGAAAAAATAAAACAACAAGCAGACTTAATTAAAAAACAAAAACGTTTAAATGAAATTGATCAAAAATTTAGAGATAAAGGCATTATATGTCCTAATTGCAAATCTTTTCATTGTGTTAAAAATGGTCATAATTCCGAAGGAAAACAAAAATATTTATGTAAAAAATGTCGTGCTAGTTTTGATGCATTTCGTCATCATTTTACTTATTGAAGTCATTTAAATTATGAACAGTGAAATTTATTAATTCAAATTTCATTGTTAGGACAATCTAGTAAAATAATTTCTCGTTTTATTAAAACAACCCCAAAAACCGCTTGATATAATCGACAAAAATTAATGCAATCAAAACAATTAGAAAATACACAGTTAAAATTTAAAAAATTAAATGGTCAAATCCAAATGGATGAAACATTTATTAAAGAAATTCATAAAGGCAATTTTAAAGATAAATTTGATAAACGAAAAACTCATCTCGATCCATTTTCAACTGATACCAAATGCTGTATTCAAATGGCAGTTGATAGCAATAATAATATTTTTGTTCAATCCACCAATACCAAAAGATTACAAAAACAATGGATTATTGAAAATATGAATAAGCAACTAATTAAAGAAAAATCAATAATTATTTCTGATATGCAACCACTATATTTATTAGTAGCAAAACAAACAAATTCTACTCTATATTCCACCAAAACTAGTACAAACCCTGATACTAGTTATCAAAAGTTAAATAAGATTAGTAAATTACAATCCAGTCTTAAAGAAGCCTTAATTCATTATCATGGTTTGGGTTTCACTAATATTCAAAATTATTTAAAGCTCTGAAAATGAAAATACCAACACAAAGGTTTAACACCAAACCAACAATCAACGGTATTATATTTTAACGTTTAAAAAATTTAAAGCAAAATCATAATCTTACACAAAATTAGTTTTCAAATTGTCATATTGATGATTTTTTTTATTTCATCAAGAGTTTTCGACAAAATTAAAGATTTTTTTGGTTTAAAATTGATTAATTTTAGAGATGTTTTAATTGATGAAACTAATACTAATAAAAATCAATTTGAAAAACTATTAAATAGTATGTTTACGGTTTCCCAAAATTTTTATAAAGATTATTTACGTACCATTTTTGATTTAGAAAATGATACTTATGTACAAGAATATAATAAAAAATATGGTTTATTAGCAAATAATGGTTTTAAAATTTATCCTCGTTATTTTTATTTTTCTGATAAATACAATCAATTAGACATTAAATTGTATTCAGCATTTAAAAATCGGTTTTATAATACAAATTATGGTAATGTATTTAATTATGATTTTTCAGTTGCAAATAATTATAATATTAATCAAAATGAAGGTTATGTTTTTGAAGGTGCTTTAAAAGATAAATACGGTTTAAAATACAAAAAAATTGAAGAACAAAAAATCGGTTATAATGTTTTTGAATTACAAGCCCAAAAAGAAAATGATATGTACCGTTATTATGATTTTAATTTTGGGATTTACAACTGACAAGAAATAAATAATGGCGGGTTGTTTCCTGATGGACAATGATGACAAGCCCAATATGAAAGTTGTAGTTGATATAATTTAGCGTGTCATATAAAAAATGCTGCAATTTGAATTGTAAATAATATTCCCGGTGTTAAACAAGTAAACGAATTAGCAAGCGGTGTTGGTAAAATATTTCAAACAATATATAGTTTTTTTAGTCAAACATTTGAGGTATGAAAATTTAGTCCAGCATTATATAATACAATAACAAATATATTCCTATTAATTATCTTTATGAAGTTTGTTCGATTAATTTAAAAAAGGACTTGTTAGTCCTTTTATTCTTTTCAATCAATTATTAGTCCTGTGTCTTTATTAATTTCTGGTATTTGTGGTTCATTGTTTTTATTTCAACGATATACTAAATTATAGTTTCAAATAAAATCTGAATCATTTTTTAAGTGTTGTCATCAAGTGTTTTGATTATTAATAAAATTATTATCAAAATAAAATTTTGTCGTTATATAATTATTTTCATATTTATTCTTTAATTTTGTCGAAAACTCTTGATATTTATAAAATATACCTAAAATTAGGTATATTTTTAATATATGGAGGTAAATAAATGATGAAAAAAATAATTACAGAATTAATAAATAGCTTAACAGATGATCAATTTTTAGAATTTTATGAAAAAATAAAACAACAAGCAGACTTAATTAAAAAACAAAAACGTTTAAATGAAATTGATCAAAAATTTAGAGATAAAGGCATTATATGTCCTAATTGCAAATCTTTTCATTGTGTTAAAAATGGTCATAATTCCGAAGGAAAACAAAAATATTTATGTAAAAAATGTCGTGCTAGTTTTGATGCATTTCGTCATCATTTTACTTATTGAAGTCATTTAAATTATGAACAGTGAAATTTATTAATTCAAATTTCATTGTTAGGACAATCTAGTAAAATAATTTCTCGTTTTATTAAAACAACCCCAAAAACCGCTTGATATAATCGACAAAAATTAATGCAATCAAAACAATTAGAAAATACACAGTTAAAATTTAAAAAATTAAATGGTCAAATCCAAATGGATGAAACATTTATTAAAGAAATTCATAAAGGCAATTTTAAAGATAAATTTGATAAACGAAAAACTCATCTCGATCCATTTTCAACTGATACCAAATGCTGTATTCAAATGGCAGTTGATAGCAATAATAATATTTTTGTTCAATCCACCAATACCAAAAGATTACAAAAACAATGGATTATTGAAAATATGAATAAGCAACTAATTAAAGAAAAATCAATAATTATTTCTGATATGCAACCACTATATTTATTAGTAGCAAAACAAACAAATTCTACTCTATATTCCACCAAAACTAGTACAAACCCTGATACTAGTTATCAAAAGTTAAATAAGATTAGTAAATTACAATCCAGTCTTAAAGAAGCCTTAATTCATTATCATGGTTTGGGTTTCACTAATATTCAAAATTATTTAAAGCTCTGAAAATGAAAATACCAACACAAAGGTTTAACACCAAACCAACAATCAACGGTATTATATTTTAACGTTTAAAAAATTTAAAGCAAAATCATAATCTTACACAAAATTAGTTTTCAAATTGTCATATTGATGATTTTTTTTATTTCATCAAGAGTTTTCGACAAAATTAAAGTATTTATTTATATAAAAATATCATTTATTAGTAGCAGTTAAAAATTCTTTATTAGGCGCCTGTGTTCTAGGAATATTAGTTCATTTGCTATTTTCTGGTAGTTGTTGTGGTTCTGGTGTAGGTTTATTACCCCCCCCCCGTTTTCATTATTATTTGGTTTTTCACAACTAATTAATGTTGTTGTACTTGTTGCTGTTAATCAGATTACTCCTAAAATACTTAGTAACTTTTTCATATTTTACTTCTCCTTTATTAAAATTACTTGAATGCCATAATTGATTTTATCATATATCAATAATGTATTAAATAATTTTAATATTAAATTTATAAATTAATGAAAGGTATATAAATGTTATGTATAGTCATTTAAGTTTTATTGATAAGGTTAAATTGGAAAAATTATTATTATCAAAATTATTTTTAAAAAAGAATGGTGAAATAAATATTGCACAGATTGCTAAATGTTTGAACAGAAATCGTAGTACTATTTTGCGAGAAATTAAGCGTTTTAAAACTATTGATGAATATAGTGCTTATAAGTCAGATAAAATGTATTATGAGAAAAGAAAAAAGAATAATAAAAGATATAAGTTTACAGAAGAACAATTAAATTTTATTAATATAAGATTTAATGTTTATCGTGATTCTCCATCACAACTTATTCATCGTTATTTTCTAAAGTTTGGTATTAAATTTCCTGTTTGTGTTAAAACATTGTATAAATGAATTCGTTTGGGTTTTTATGGTTTTTTAAAACAGAATTTACGTCATCGTGGTAAAAAATATAAAACAAAAGGAAAATTTGATAATAGTGGTAAATTAATTAATTTTAAATCAATATGAGATATTGAGAATAAAGAGACTGCTGTTGGTTGATTTGAAATGGATACCATAGTTGGAAAAGAGCATCAATCTAGTAATTTGGTTTTAGTTGAACAAAATAGTAAAAGTTATTTTGTTATGAAATTAAAAAATCATACTGCTAATGAAGTTGTGGAAAAGTTTAAAGATATTGTTATAAGTAATAATTTATTTGGGAAAATTAAAGGAATAATAACTGATAGAGGAAAAGAATTTAGTAAATGAAGAGAATTAGAAATATTTGCTGAAACACAAGTTTATTTTTGTGACCCCGGTAAACCACAACAAAAACCATTAATTGAATATATGAATTCTGAACTTAGACAATGATTTCCTAAGGGAACTGATTTTAATAATGTTAGTCAACAAAAAATAAATTGAGTAGTTAATGTTATAAATGATAAATTAAGGCCTGTTCTTAATTGAAAAACAGCAAAAGAGGTATTTTCAGATAATTTTAAATAGGTTTATTTGAAGTAATTTAATAAATTATTTTTTAGTGTGCTTAATTTTCCTTAAAATAAAATAAAAACTATAAATATTTTGATTTTTAAAAATTTATAATTGATTTTTTATGATTTTTATTGTATTATTTGACTAATAAGATTTGTTGCACTTCATTTTACATAATTCCACTTGCCCAGTTTCATCATCTTCATCATAAATTTCTCCCACAAGTTCTTCTAAAATATCTTCCATTGTAACAACGCCAAGAAAACCATTACTATCCGCATTAGTACTAACAATTGCCATATGTAACTGTTCTTGTTGAAACAGTTCTAAGGCATCATCTAATTTTAAATAACGGGAAAAAAAGATTGGTTCTGAAACTAACTTTTTAATTTCAACTTCTTGATGATCAATAACAGCAATAAAAACATCTTTAATGTTTAAAATTCCAATTACTTTTTCTGTGTCCGGGGCTAAAACTGGCATTCTTGTAAAACGTTCTTCTTTATAAATCCGTTGTAGTTCGCGTCATGTTGTATTAGTATAAATTGCTTTAACTTTTTCTTTTGGTCGCATAATTGAACCAATTGTTTTATCATCAAAGGTAATTGCTGATTCAATTAACTCCTTTTCGTTCTTTTCTAGAACCCCTTCTGATTCAATCGTTGAAATCAATTCTAATAATTCATTTTCTGTTGTTGAAACACCATCTTTTCGTTTTCGTAAAATTAACATCCATATAAATGGATAAAATAAAATTTTTCAAATTCATAAAATGTAAGCTGAAAAAATTGAAAACTTTTCGGGAAAACTCTTAGCAATTGTTTTGGACACTAATTCACCAAAAATTAACACCGTAAAACCAATTACAATCGTTGAAATTCAAGTTGCTGTTTCCGCATTGCTAATTAAAGTTGCAAAAAACAAGGTTCCAATCGTTGCTAAAGCAGTATTAATTAACGTGTTAGAAATCAAAATTGTTGCTAAAGTTCGATCATAATCTTTTACTAATTTATAAACACGTTTTGCTTTTCGAATATTTTTATTTGTGGTCTTGTTTTTACGCTTGCTAACATTATTTTTCGCTATTTGTTTCAAACGGATCACATTAATTGACTTAATTGCTGTTTCTGATGCAGAAAAAAACTTGAAAAAATTAACAAAATAATCATTATTGGAAGCAATACAGCAAGCGCGGTAGCCGTATCCATCATCAGTTTTACACCCCTTTATAAGTTTTTATGGTATTTATATATTATATATATTATATCCTTTTCACCATAATTTTCTACCCGCAATCGAACAAAATATTTAACTATTTTACTTTAATTTTGTCGAAAACTCTTGATATTTATAAAATATACCTAAAATTAGGTATATTTTTAATATATAGAGGTAAATAAATGATGAAAAAAATAATTACAGAATTAATAAATAGCTTAACAGATGATCAATTTTTAGAATTTTATGAAAAAATAAAACAACAAGCAGACTTAATTAAAAAACAAAAACGTTTAAATGAAATTGATCAAAAATTTAGAGATAAAGGCATTATATGTCCTAATTGCAAATCTTTTCATTGTGTTAAAAATGGTCATAATTCCGAAGGAAAACAAAAATATTTATGTAAAAAATGTCGTGCTAGTTTTGATGCATTTCGTCATCATTTTACTTATTGAAGTCATTTAAATTATGAACAGTGAAATTTATTAATTCAAATTTCATTGTTAGGACAATCTAGTAAAATAATTTCTCGTTTTATTAAAACAACCCCAAAAACCGCTTGATATAATCGACAAAAATTAATGCAATCAAAACAATTAGAAAATACACAGTTAAAATTTAAAAAATTAAATGGTCAAATCCAAATGGATGAAACATTTATTAAAGAAATTCATAAAGGCAATTTTAAAGATAAATTTGATAAACGAAAAACTCATCTCGATCCATTTTCAACTGATACCAAATGCTGTATTCAAATGGCAGTTGATAGCAATAATAATATTTTTGTTCAATCCACCAATACCAAAAGATTACAAAAACAATGGATTATTGAAAATATGAATAAGCAACTAATTAAAGAAAAATCAATAATTATTTCTGATATGCAACCACTATATTTATTAGTAGCAAAACAAACAAATTCTACTCTATATTCCACCAAAACTAGTACAAACCCTGATACTAGTTATCAAAAGTTAAATAAGATTAGTAAATTACAATCCAGTCTTAAAGAAGCCTTAATTCATTATCATGGTTTGGGTTTCACTAATATTCAAAATTATTTAAAGCTCTGAAAATGAAAATACCAACACAAAGGTTTAACACCAAACCAACAATCAACGGTATTATATTTTAACGTTTAAAAAATTTAAAGCAAAATCATAATCTTACACAAAATTAGTTTTCAAATTGTCATATTGATGATTTTTTTTATTTCATCAAGAGTTTTCGACAAAATTAAAGCTATTTTATGTCAAAAATTAAAAAAATAATGTATAGTTATAAATAGACAACATTATAACTAATTCTTAGGAGGAATAAAAATGAGAAAACTGCTAAGCACAATGGCAGCCCTAACAATTGTATCAACAATCGCAACGACTGTAATTGCTTGTTCAGATAAAAATATGGTATATTACACCCAATTTATGGACGGGGTTAAGAACAAGGAAAACTTTATTTTTATGGTATCAGCACAAAATTGTATTCACTGTCAAAATACCCACGACACAACAATTGCTGATTTATATACTAATGGGCATGGCAATCAAAAATATGATGATTACTTAACAGGAAAACGTGGTTCACAATATGCTTTAAATAGTTACCATATTAGTGCTGAAGAACAAGCAAAAATTAAAAAAACCCGTTTAATTGTTACAAGTGATGTTAAAGATTACAATAACGTTTGACAACAAAAATGAGCAAAAAACATTGCGGATTGAATTGTAACGCAAGAACGTAATGCCCATAAAATTAACGGTGAAATTGATAAAAGCATTACCGCTGAATCATTAGGATTAAATGGAACACCAACTTATATTTATGTTAAAAATGGTAATTATGTTGGTTTTGAAACTGGTGAAATTGGTAATTTAGAAACAGGGCCAAATCCTAAACTATGAATGCAACGTTTTATTAAACATATGGTTTTAGAAGATTGAGATACTGATCATAATAAAGAAAAATAAAAAATACTCAGATTAATTGTCTGGGTATTTTTTAATTAAGCATTGTCAGAATTGCATTAAAGATAATAAATAAATGATTATAAATTATTTGGTGGGTATACATTTTGCGGCGATCATTAATAATGATTGGCCCTCTTGTTGTTAAATTTGTCTCTAAAATCGGTGAATTTTCTTTTAAAATAAATTTAATATTATCACAAGGTAATGTCTTATCACTATGTTTTAAAACATTAAATAAATACGTTTGGTTAGTATCAATAATAATTCAAAGGACAAGATCATCTTTGGTTAGTTTTTCTAAAAACTTTTTGGCAATAAAATCATGGGTTGTCATACTTGTGTCAAACCCAAGTCCTAATAATTGATGATAAAAATTAATTAATAAATCTAAATGTGTGTGTTCACCAATTAAATAAATTTTATTGGTTGTTTTTAACATTGTTTTTAATTCTAAAATTGATTCTAAATTTTCATTTAATAGTTTTGTCATCATAACAGTGTGATTTGTTACTAAATCCTTAATTGTGTTTTCTAAAGGGTTAATACGGTGTAATTGATTAAGTTTTCTCAAATTATCTAATTCATAACGAAAGAAAATATAAAATTCTTTTCAACCAGTAAAACCTAGCATATTACAAAACTTCGTTACCGATGAGACACTTGTATGTGATGTTTCTGCAACATCATTAATAATAAAAGTTTCGTTTGGTACTTTAGCAAAATTTAAAATAGTTTGTGCAATGATACCATTAACAGTATCATCATTACGGTTAATAATTTCTTCTAACTTCTCAAGAATATTAGTTCTCAATTGCATGTTCCCCACCCAATCATTCCATGTTTTAATTCCTCAACTTTCAATTGTGATTATAATAAACTTGGAATGAAAAAAATTTGAGAGTTTATTGAAAATATTTTCCTAATCGACGCCGTCTGTTCGGTCCTTTACAACTGCTTCAATTTTTGCTAGAACGGTGAATAATTCTTCAAATTCAAACTTTTCAATTTGGTTACATACATACTAGACATTATTTAATTCCATTTTAACCTCCTTTCAAGCACAAAATTACCAGTCACAAAACCTTTTTCCTTGCAAAGAAAAAACTTTGTCCTAAGACAAAGTCTTAAATAATACTAAAATTTAAATCATATTGTTTAGCAACTTCTGGTTTATCGGTTACTAAATACGAAACATCTTTTGTTTCATAAAATTTAAAAAACCCCAGCTTATCAAATTTAGTACTATCTGCCAATAGAATTTTTGTTTGTACTAGTGCTAAGGCTGCTAATTCAACCCGAGCCTCTTCTTAGTTACTTTTATAAACTGCGCCCGTTTGATCAATTTTATTTGCCGAAAAAATAACCTTTGAAAATTGAATTAATGATAAACTTTCTTCACAAAGTGAGCCATAAAACGCTTGTGATTTTTCTCGTAATTTACCACCAATTAAAACATTATATTGAACATTAGAATTGTCTTTTGCCAATTGTAAAATTCGAAATGAATTAGTAACAATTTTAACTGGTTTATCAATTAAAGTTACAAAAACTTCACAAGTTGACCCAGCACCAACAAATATAACATCATTTTTTTCTAAAAGATTTAAAAGTTTTTTCGCAATAATCATTTTTTTATCAAAGTTAATGCTACTTGCACGAACATCAATACTGCACAACTTATTGTGAACCCCTAAAAAATTAATCCCACCATAAGACATTGTAATAATACTTTCATTTTCAAGTTCTTTTAAATCACGACGTGCGGTTGTCGCAGAAATATCGAATTTTGCAACATACTCAAGAACATGATTCATTTCGTGGAAAGGTTTTTGGCATAGATATTCTAATAATAAGTCTTTTCTTTGGACTCTATGCATAATATTCTTTACTCCTTTTTATATATTTAACTTTGTCCATTATAATTATAACTAAAAAAACTTTATCCGCTAAAATTTTCCAGAAACTTTCGCAAATTTTCAACAAGTTTTCAATTACGTAAAACTTGATATAATTCTTCACCACTTGCCTTTTGCATTGCCCCAATACTATCAAAATGAAGATTTAAAGCCTTAATCCGTTGTGCCCCTAACCCCGGAACTACTTCTAAAATACTTGTTGTTAACGCCTTTGTTTGCCGACGGCGAAAACTACTAATTGCAAAATGATGAACATCGTCTTGCATTTTTGTTAAAAATAAAAATAAGCGACTGGTTTTATCAATATAGACCTTTTCTTTTGCTAAGTTAAGAAGGTGGTCAGTTTTATGTTGATTGTTTTTAACTAACCCAATAACAGGGATTATTAAATTTAATTTTTTTAATTCATTTAAACAAGCGTTAACTTGTTGAATTCCCCCATCCATCATAATTAAGTTTGGTAATGGCTGGTCAGTTTCAAGCGCTTTTTGATAACGGCGAGCAACAACAGCCGCAATTCGATGGGCATCATCTTGTTGCGCAATTGCCAGATTATATTTACGATAATCATTTCGTGATGGTCGCCCATTTTTATAAACGATTACCCCACCAGTAACAAATTCATCATTAATATTTGCAATATCAATCATTTCAATTAAATAAGGTAATTCATTTAAATGTAAAAGATTTTGTAATTCTTGTAAAACTTCAACATTATTTAGCTGACGCTGTGCTGTTGATTGCGTTTGTAAATAAGATTCATAACTATTGTCAGTTGCTAGTTTCATAATTGTTTCTTCTGCTCGGGTTTGGGGATGAAAAACACGATTATCAAATAATAAATTTAATTCTGGTAAAGCAATCGCTTTATTAACAATAATTTTAGTCGGTAAAATATTCTTTTGATAAATATTTTGCAAATATAACCGATAAAGTTCTTGAAAATCATCTTCAATTGTGACTTGATAATATTCATAATCTTTATAACTTAATTTTCCAGCCCGATAAAACAAAGTTGTTAATACTAAATTATGCTCAATTTGGTATAAACTAATTACATCTAAATCATAATTTTGATTTAACATTTCAACTGTTTGGGATGATAAAGTCCAATCTAAATTACGAATTAATAATTTTAGCTTTTGGGCCTCTTCAAATTGTAAATTATTTGCTGCTTGTAACATTCGTTTTTCTAACAACTCTTTTGTCTCGTTAAAATTTCCTTTAAAAAAAGCATGAACCTTTTTGATCATTGCTGTATAATATTCTTTTGACACGGTTTTAAAACAAGCGCCAGAACATTGGTTAATATGATAATATAAGCAGGGTTTACCAAGGTTTCCTTTACAACGCCGCAACGGATATAATCGTTCTAAAACTTTAATAATCTCCCGAGCATGACTTCCTTCTGGAAACGGACCATAACAACGAGCATATTTTTTATGAACATTACGAACATATAAATATTGGGAATCTTGTTCCTTAGTAATTACAATGTATGGATAATGTTTATCATCATTTAATAAAATATTATATTTTGGTTTATATTGTTTAATTAAATTATGTTCTAAAATTAACGCTTCTTTTTCTGTTTTAGTAATAATTGTTTCTAACCGCGTGATTTCTTGCACCAACCGTGTTGTTTTGTAATTATAAACCTTATTAAAGTATGAACTAACCCGGCTAAGTAAATTTTTTGCTTTTCCAACATATAACACTTGATTATAACTATTAAAAAATAAATAACACCCTGGTTTTGATGGTAAAATTTCAACTTGTTCTTTTAATGATAACTTTGTTGCCATATTTTGTGTTTTCCCCTTAAATATATTAATATTTTATGCTTAATTGTAATAATTAGCAACTAAGAATAAATTGTCAAAAAAAAACTACTTTTTAAAAATAGTTTTGTTAATTTTTTAACGCTTTTTTTGATTCATCCACTAACATTTTAAATTCAGTAGGATTATGAATTGCTAATTCCGATAACATATTACGATTAATTTCGACATTAGCTTTATTTAATCCATTCATAAATTGTGAATATGACATATCATGTTCACGCACAGCGGCATTAATTCTCTGAATTCATAATGAACGAAAATCCCTTTTACGTTGTTTACGATCACGAAAGGCATATGCCAATGATTTCATTACTTGTTCTTTTGCTTTTTTGTAATGGGTTGATTTTGTCCCAAAATATCCTTTTGCTTGTTTAATAATTTTTTTACGACGTTTTCTTGTTGTTGGTCCGCCTTTAACTCTTGCCATTTTTTAATACTCCCTTCTTGTTTAAATTAATCTTGTAATAATTGTTTTAATCTACTTTGATCAGTATGATCCATTACGCCAGCTTTACGTAAGTGCCGTTTTTGTTTTGTTGATTTATTTTGAGCTAAATGTGAAGTATAAGCATGGGCAATCTTTCATTTTCCGGTTCCAGTTACTTTTACTCGTTTTGCTAAAGATTTCTTTGTTTTCATTTTTGGCATAAATTTTCCTCCTATTCTTATTTTAATTAATTATTTTTTTGGCACAACATACATATCTAAAAACAAACCATTTAATTGGGGTTCTTTTTCCACTTTTGCAAATTCTTCAATACGACTAAAGAAGTTATCTAATGTTTTTTTTCCAAATTCGGGGCGCGCAACTTCACGACCACGAAACTTTAATGAAATCTTAACACGATTACCATCCTTTAAAAATTCACGTACTTTTTTTGTTTTAAATTCTAAATCATGATCACCAATTCCAGTACGTAATCGTATCTCTTTATTTTCAGTTATATGTTGATTTTTCTTATTTTCTTTTTCTTTCTTTTTTTGCTCATATTTATATTTTCCATAATCAACTAGCTTTGCTACTGGTGGATCTGAAACTGTTGATACTAGTAATAAATCAAAGCCTTTTTCTTCCGCAAAACAAATTGCTTCATTACGTCCTAATGGTCCAATTTTATTACCATCATCCATAATAATTAAAACTTCTCGTGCTCTAATATCATAATTCACTTGATCAATATTCTTATTGTTTTTAGTAGGTTGACTCATCCAATCCCTCCATTGTAATTAATTAAAAAAAAACGCTCAAAAGTAGCGCTTTAATTAACAAGAATTATTTATTAAACGATTAATAATTAATCGTTACAAATCTAATTTAATCTTGTAAAACCTATTAACCACACTAAAGGGCACGGGTGAACATTAGCTACTTTAACATTTTCCAAGGATAATTATATGTTTTTTATATAATTTAGTCAAGATAATTATTATTTTTATTATCAAAATAATTAGATTTATCCATTATTTACTCTGTAAATTGCTATTTTTCAAATATTAGTTTTATTAGTAAGGGCATATAAAAAACCATCGGGTCCAACAACCAATGCAGATATTTTCTTAGGAAAACTAACAAGCATAGCGTGACCAAATCCTCCGTGTATAAACCACTTATAAACCGTATTACCACTAACAACATAGATAGCACCATCCAACCCAGTAGCAAGCACCTTGTGATCAAGTGCAATATTTGATAGACCCCTAGAGAATAAAGTCTTCTTACTCTTCATATCTAGACCTATAATTCAAACCTTTTGTGGAGTATCGGGGGGTGATGGGACAAGAATAACATTAGCATAAGAGTCAACAACGAATGCCAATATTG
The DNA here is from genome assembly GCF_965178695.1 of Spiroplasma endosymbiont of Sarcophaga variegata. Classification (NCBI taxonomy): domain Bacteria; kingdom Bacillati; phylum Mycoplasmatota; class Mollicutes; order Entomoplasmatales; family Spiroplasmataceae; genus Spiroplasma; species Spiroplasma endosymbiont of Sarcophaga variegata. Next base: position 177,557 of record NZ_CBCXVU010000001.1, on the reverse strand, counting down.
TATAACTCGGAGACAAATAAGTAAATATAGTACGACCGCCACCCTTCATATCCTCCTGATAAATTGTATTACCACTAGCAACATAGACAACACCATCCGGTCCAAAAGCAAACGCATACACCCCCTTATCAAAACTAATAAATTGTTTATGATTTTGTAAAGTAACTTGAATTAAATTACTATATCCCGTAATTAATTTACTTGTTGATTGTGCTGTAATAACAATTCAAATATCAACCCTATTGCTAGTTAAATTAACGGGTTGATATCGTTCCTCATTTTCATTACGATAAATATAATAACTATAATCAACATTTAACTGTACTTTGTCATTAATTCTTTTAACCGCTTGTGGAATAACAGAATCATAAACATTTCTAATATCACTTTCTACTACACGACTAGGCTTTGGCACGGCCAATAATTCTGGACCATCTAATGTTTTAATTTCAGCAATACTTAATTTTTTTTCACCTAACATTGGCAATGTTACTGCCAAATAATTTGTATTATTTACTAGAAACTTATTATTAGGTGTTGCTGAAATCATTACTCAAATTTTAACTGTACTTGTTGCTAAATTAACCGGTTGAAAAACAGCATCCTTATTATCAGAAAAAAGGTGATAATCATAATCAAGAAAAGTTGCTCCGCGTGAATAACTAATAACTTCTTGAAGAATTAAATATTTTAAACTATCTTTAATTTCACTTTCTTCAACTTGATAAACATTTTTTGTATTAATCATTGCTGGACTGTTAATTTTTGTAATTTGATTTAAATTAAAAATAACTGGTTGTGTTCTTTGATGCAAATATAAATATAATTGTCATCCACCAATTCCAATCCCAACAAAAAACAATAATAAAACAACACACTACATTTGACAATAATAAAGCAATTATATTTATGATTGGAAACCGTTTAGCAAATTTCTTTATTTTTGATACTGTAGAACAACGAAATAAAGCATTAGAATTTATTGATAAATTTCTCTCAAATAATAGTAAACATATTACACTATTGGATTTGGATAAGTGGTGTGATTAATTATGTTAGGAATTTGAATATTTTTTATTAAGCGTAAATGTCAAATTTGTCATTCTATTTTGAATAGAAAATTTATTGGTAGTTTATATTTTAAGTTAGCAGTGTAATAGAAAGCGAGTTGATTTGAGTAATGTATCAGAAACCAAATTATAATAAAAGTCCAAATCTGTTTAATATTATTAAAGTAATCAATATTGAGTGATTTATAAATTTTAATGGTTTTCAATCTTTTCGCAAAATAATTGAAAGTAAATGATTTGCAAGTATTGATACTAGAAAAAATGAGTTATATGTGTGAAAGTAAGGTGTTTTTATGAGTTTTTATAAGAAGAATATTAATTTAGAAAATTATTTTATTCGAAGAGAATTTATATTTTTTCAAACTGATAAAGCTTCATTTATAAATTTGCCTAATCACAATAAACATATTGGTTTTTGATTAAGTAATAAGTTTGTTTACTTTAGTGAAAAACATTCTTATCAAGTAGCTATTAGTTTGATTTATGATAATTCTTATCCTATTTTGAAATATGATGAAAATTTGAAACAACATGATTGAAAATTTTTAACTGGAGCAGAACTAATCAATTTGTATAATCAATATAAACAAAACTATTTTACGCGTATGCATAAAACATTATTTCAAAATGAACCTAAAAAAGTAAAAACAAATAACAATAATAATTTAATAAATTGAAATGATGAAAAAGTAGAACAATTAATTCGCGATTTAGAAGAATTAGATAATGAGTTTATATAATTATTGAGTTCAATTTGTTAGTTATATTATTGGCTCAAATGCACCTGAATTTTTATATGTTATATCGTTTGTGTTATTTATCATTTTATTTTTTGGTATGTTTTTTAAAATCATTCAAAAAATGTGAAGCTTTTAAAAATGCAAAATGATTGAGAAAAATTAAAAGAGTTTTTTATTCATGTATTTTTGTTTATTGACAAATCTAACGTTGAAAGTATTACAACTTGGAATTTGACTCAAAATGAATATTTAACTCTTATGATTGTTGTTTTAAATAATGAAAAAGTTTATATTTTTCTTAAAAAATTATTGTTATATCAGTGGCTCGATGCTTTTGTTTAGTTTAATTGATTTATTACTTTGAATAATTTCATTAAATTATACTGGTTTAGTATTCTGATTATTATTTGCTTTGCAGTGTGTTTATTTTGTTTGATGATTATGGAAAAATATTTTTTATCAGTTAAATGCTTTTCGTTTAGTAAATTTTGTTTGAGATAATCCGTTATCGGTAATTATTGGTAAGTTAGGAACTGGTAAAACATTACTTTTAACTTATTTGTCAGAAACAATGAAATTATTAACGGATAAAATTTATAGTAACTATCCATTAGAAGATGACAAAGTTAAAGTTCTAACGTTTAAAAATTTAGATTTTACAGATATAACAAAACCAGTTCCCCCAGATGATAGTGTTATTTTATTTGATGAAAGTTATTTATATATTGATGGAACTAGTCCCCACGATGAGAAAAAAGTTCATAGTGGTAAAATTCCGTGAATTGTATTAGCAAGACATTTTGGTAATCGTGCTTTATTTACAACTCAACGCGAAGGTATGCTTTGAAACAATATTCGGAAATTAGCAAGTGGTATTATTATTCCAATTTCACTGAAAAAACCTACTGCTAAAAAGGATTAAATTTTTTTAATCGTTTCTTTATTATGCGAATTGGTATTTTCCAAGATATTACTGATTATGAAATTTGAAAAACAAAATCAGTAGAACTAACAGCCGAAGGTAAACGAGCAAAACATAAGTCGGATGTTGGATTAGGAATTCGGTTTTTTAAAATAATTATTCCATTAGAAATCGCTCAAAAGTATGAAAGTAAATGATTATCATTTGTTCGTGATTTAAAAAATGATGATGTTCCAGTTACTAAAGAATACTATTGAACTCAACTTAAAGATTTAACAATAAAAGAACGTTTAGATTTATTAGATATTGATATTTTGAAAAAGAATTTAAAACCTAAAAAAGAAAAAGGAAGTGGTAAAGATGATTAATTTATTAACTGAAAATAATAGTAATTGAGATAAGATTTTTAGTTTTATTTTTGATATATTTTTATTTATTTTTGATGTGATTTGAAATACTAAATTACCAATGACAAATACAACGATTGCTTATTTTATAATCTTTTTTATGGTTATTAAATTATCAATTTATGCAATACATGGTACTTCTACACAATATAATGAGTTAGGTTCAACTGTTCAAAATAGTACATCACAAATATATTCAACAACAGCTCGTGGAGTATCAGATACTAAGCAAGGTATACAAAAACATATTAAAGAGCGTAAACAGTTTAAAATTAATCGTGATAAACAACAATTATCAAGTTTAGCAAAACAAGCAAAATCAAGAGAACAAGGATATAGAATAGTGAATAAATAATGATTAGATTAGTTTTATTAGTTGCTGCAATTGCTATTTTTGGTACTGGTTTTATAACAGTTATTATAAATCAATTAACATCAGCAAAAAATATTATTATGGACTTATATAATTCAGATACCTGGTTACTTTCGTTGTTTGGAAAAATGGCAATCTTATTTTCTCACCCATTAATGTTAACAATTTCAAGTTTATATATTGTTGGGTTTATTGTTTCAAAAACATTGTATAGTTAGGGGTTGAATTATAAATATGAAAAAATCATTATCTTTATTTGCCATATCTATTTTAGGTATTTTAGGTTTAATTATTCCATTTATTACTTTAACGGCATTTAAACCTTCGAACCAACAAACTTATAACATTGAACAGCAAGCAACAGGAATAAATGAAACAGACTTTATTAATACAATGTTTTTACGTAGTAGTTTTTTTGAAAATTGGTCAGAAACAAATTACTTTATTAATCCAAATTTAAAAACTTCACAATCATTAACTTATAATGATAAATGATACTTAGATTTTTTAAAAGATAGTTATTCTACCGGAATTTCATTTGATAAGCCTAGTGATGAGTTTATGGATTTATATAAAAATTGAGATATTTATGCTAAACAATATAATATTTATAAGTTCTATGATGTTGATAAAAAACAATTTTTAAAAGAATTAACTAATTTTTCTTATTCTTTTGCAAAGTATTTTAATACAGTTGAAATTATAAACAAATTAGAAAAAAGTGTTGATAATTTGCAACAAGTTAATTTAAAGTTTCAAGATTGAGAAAAAATTAATAATAAATATATTCCGAGAGATAACGGATGATATATTGTGATTTATCAACAATTTGATATATGACAAATAGATAAAATTGATAGTACAAAACAATGGGGTACTGAGGGAGCAATGGGAAAATCATTAGATATTCTTTATAATTGAACAAAAACAAATGAACCTGAAACACCAGAAATAGATTCTAAAACAGTTAAAATTACTGATTGAAAAGAACAAAAGGACTAATAAGTCCTTTTTATATTAATCGAACAAATTTCATAAAGATAATTAATAAAAATATATTTGTTATTGTACTATATAATGCTGGACTAAATTTTCATACCTCAAATGTTCGATTAAAAAAACTATATATTGTTTGAAATATTTTACCAACACCGCTTGCTAATTCATTTACTTGTTTAACACCGGGAATATTATTTACAACTCAAATTGCGGCATTTTTTATATGACACGCTAAATTATATCAACTACAACTTTCATATTGGGCTTGTCATCATTGCCCATCAGGGAATAATCCACCGTTGTTTATTTCTTGTCAGTTGTAAATCCCAAAATTAAAATCATAATAACGGTACATATCATTTTCTTTTTGGGCTTGTAATTCAAAAACATTATAACCAATTTTTTGTTCTTCAATTTTTTTATATTTTAAACCATATTTATCTTTTAAAACACCTTCAAAAATATAACCTTCATTTTGATTAATATTATAATTATTTGCAACTGAAAAATCATAATTAAATACATTACCATAATTTGTATTATAAAACCGATTTTTAAATGCTGAATACAATTTAATATCTAATTGCTTGTATTTATCAGAAAAATAAAAATATCGTGGGTAAATTTTAAAACCATTATTTGCTAATAAACCATATTTTTTATTATATCCTTGCACATAAGTATTATTTTCTAAATCAAAAATGGTGCGTAAATAATCTTTATAAAAGTTTTGCGAAACCGTGAACATACTATTTAATAGTTTTTCAAATTGATTTTTATTAGTATTAGTTTCATCAATTAAAACATCTCTAAAATTAATCAATTTTAAACCAAAAAAATTAATTAAAACAGTGTTGTATTGTAAATTATCAATATATCCACTTTCAATAAAATTACTGCGATTTTAAAATACAGGTACCAAAGCATGCGCAAAAAAAGCTTTTAAAAATTTATTAATATCAATTTGACCTTTCATCTGTTCAAAAACAATTTTACCAGTATTGGGAGTATTACCTTGATTATAATTATATGTTTCAGCACTAAAATTAAAAGTATCTTCTTTTTCTTTCATAAAAGTAAACAAAAAACCTAAATCATCAGTATACCGATAACTATTTGCATTATTACCATCCCAATATTGTTTAAAATGTGTTAATTATAAACTACCAGCAATAATATTTTTCTTTTCATCAATTGTTAAAATCATTCGATAAATTGATTTTTTAGTTAAAATTGTACCAGTATCAGACTTATCTAAATTATTGATAATTTCAAAATCAAAAATTATTCTTTCACTGCCCAAATTCGGATCATCATAGTTTGGATTTCCACCTTGCTGAATTCGGATATTTTCTTGTACAATAACATCAATATATTTAAGCAAAAAAGTACGAACATTTTCTTAATATTCATCATATCATTTAAACTTACCTGTTTTAGAATTTATTTCTGGTGTTTCAGGTTCATTTGTTTTTGTTCAATGATAAAGAATATCTAATGATTTTCCCATTGCTCCCTCAGTACCCCATTGTTTTGTACTATCAATTTTATCTATTCGTAATATATCAAATTGTTGATAAATCACAATATATCATCCGTTATCTCTCGGAATATATTTATTATTAACTATTTTTCAACTACTATTTTCTGGTGGTAGTTCTGGTTCCGGCTTCGGCTCTGTTATGATGAATGAATTAGAATACAACAATTTTTTAATGATTCAGTTAATTTTTATAAGAATGATAAAGAAGTCAAATCTGGTGAATATTACTTATCAGATTTTAAGTTAACACCTGATCAAGATATCTTATGCCAACTGTTGGCTGAATTAAATGCAGCAATTATTCCGTTTACGATTTATGAAGATAATGGAATTATTACAAGTATTGAATTTAAAATAGTAGATAATGATAAACATTATGTTACATTTTATTTTAATAATGAAGGCAAATTAAAGTCTAATATTGAAAAAGAACTTCGGTTAGATGAAGTAAAACTAACTAAAAAGTGAAAAGATTTTTATGTTAGTAAATGATTTACATTAATGACAAGAAGTGAAGTCTTACATATCTATGATTAGAACTGGAACCTGAAATCCAGTTTTTCTTTTCTCATGGTATAATATATGTAAAGAATCGTATCAATTATTAAAAACTAATCAAAATCAGAATGAGGCATACAAAATGAGTGATATTAATTTTAATGATTTTTTACTGTCAGAAAATAGCAGTTTTAATATGGTAACTAAGCAAATTGACGATCTAGCTAAAATTAAAGATGCTTTTAGTAAGCGAATGTGCAATGAAATAAAATGTTACTATGAAGAATGAGATCAAAAACTGCGGGATAAATATTCGGGTGGATATAACAAGTATAAACTTTATGGCAAAAGAAAAATAACAACAATTACAGAATGAGGACACGTTACTTATCAACGAACATTATTTAAACATTATGATCCAAATAAATTGAACGAGGATGGTAAACATGGTAGTAATCGATTCGTTTTTTTGTTAGACGCTGAAATGGGGCGAAAACCATATCAGCGAATTCATTTTGACTTGTATATAAAAGTTCTTAAGGAATTGGATTCTGGGAAACGTTACCAAGACATCATTGATAAATATAAAGATTCAAAAATTACTCCGATGACTGTTTCAAATATTTTTCGGAGCGTTGATTTGGCGGAAATTAATGAAAACTTTAAACATACTGTCCTTCATAATAAAATAAAGTCCGACAATAAATACATTTATTTGGGATTAGATGATACTTTTACTAAAATTTTTAAAAAATATAAAAAGATTGATAAGAATATGGTTCGTTTGGCATATTTACATACTGGAATTGATTGACAAAAATCTAGTAAGAAACGACATTTTTTACAAAATAAGCGATTATTAACAGTGATGTCAAAAAATGTAAATCTTAAAATGAAAGAATATCGTCAATTATTAAAGGAATTTATTAACAATAATTATGACCTAACAGATAAACAATTAATAGTAATGGGTGGTGGCGCTGAATGGATTAAAAAAATAGCAGAATATTTTAAATCAGACTATATCTTAGATGAGTTTCATTTAATGACTAAAGTTCGTCGTTGCTTTAATTTTCGTCGATTAAGTAATGAATCAAAAAAAGTGCTAACAATAGAAGAAAAACAGAAAAAAGCAATTTATCAAGATTTATCTGCTTTTATTCGAAAAGGAGAAATTGATTATATCTTAGATTATTTAAAACCATTTTTAACAAAAGAAATGCAAGAAGTATATCCATTTTTAAAAGACAAAAAAGACAAAGTTAAAAAATTAATTCAATATGTGACTACAAATACTAATGGTATTAGAAATTATAAGAATGAGTATTATATTGGGTGTCAAACTGAATCACAAATTTCCCATAATGTTAAAGCATTAAAATCCTACGGGGCAAAAGCATATAGTGAGATTGTCTTTCGTAATATGTTATCGATGCGAATGGCAAAGGTTAATCAATGGGATCCAATTCAACTCATTATTAAAGAACATATTGATGAAGTTAAAGAAGCAACAGAATATTATCGTCAAAATATGTGATTGCATCCCACAAATGAAAATTATGATTATGAACCAAAACAAGGTTCAGTTCCAATCTTAAAATCAAAAGATAGAGGAATTACAAAATTGATACGAAAAATCCTTACTTCAAAAAACTAATTAGATAATAATTTAAAGCAAATTTTGATAATTTGCATTTTTGCTGTTGCAGATTATAAATATTCATAGTTTAATTAGAGTAACTTAAAAAGACAAAGTCTTGTTAATGCTTTTTGGTATAAAAGCATTAAATTTATGTCTATTGAACAAACACTTACTTTATTCCAACCATCTAAAACTTTATCGGTTAACAGATGGTTTTATTCCTAAGTTTATGGTATAATTCATTAGTAAGTTAAATTAAATAGATAGGTTATCTTTATAGGGGAGTAGTCATATGAAAAAAGATATGATAATTTTATCAGCTGAAGAGTTCTTGGACTTAGAACCTGATGAAAACATTCGCAAGGTCCGTCATGATGCAGAATATCAATTTGATTATGAAAGTTGAAAAACAGTTCTTTATTCATCGGGAAAATTAAAATTTATTCTTCGTTATGTTCAAGCAATTTTTCGTTGAATGAATGATGTAATTGATTTGTCAGGTCTAACAATTAGTATTAGTGCCATTATTGTTGATAAATTTAATTTTTCATTATTTAAAAATCAACAACATTTATTTAATTGTAGTTTATTAACTAACTTTTATTTAATTTCGGAATCAGAGTGAGCTGAAAGAATTACTGAAGTACATGCTTCAAATTATAATTTAGTTAAAAACCAATTAGTACATGATCCATTAGAAATGGATCATTGAGTTGGTGAAGAAGGTTTTGGAAAGTTCATTAATATGTTATTAATGTTGATTCGTAATTCGGAAAAAATTGATCCATTAACATTGCCAATTCAATGAATTATTGAATTTAAATATAATAATCTAACAATGTCACGAATGAGAATGCAGATTTCATCATTACAAAATCGAACTGCACCAGAAAATGATTTCATTGTTGACCGCACTAAAGAAACTGTTGAAGAAAAAAATCTTGATCGCGAAAGTGAAGCAGCATTAGAAGGAACTAAAAAAGAAGATAGTGATGATATTGCTTCATGAAATAAATATTATAAAGAAGATGCTTAATAATTAAAACAGGTTTAAGTTTATTATAACTTAAACCTGTTTTTTGTTTTTCTAGATTGTAAATGCAAGCAAGATAAAATACAATATAATGGGAAAAAGAATTAAAGATGCTGAGACAATTAAATGATGATTAAACTAAATTAAGTTTTTCAAGGTTAAATTAAAATATTGTTCTAAAAAAAATAATTTTTTGTATGTTTTATCAAATAATTTGCAAATTATTTGATAAAACATATTTATTGAATTCTTTTTATATATATTTTTCTTTTTGTTAGAATTAAAAACATAGATTATAGAACAATCTAATTATTGATTTTTTATAATTTTTGTTTTAAATACATTATATTGAAAAATATTTCACACGTACTATATAAATTATTTAGAAAGGAAAATAACATATATGAAAAAACTATTAAATATTTTAAGTGTAGTAACTTTAACTGGTGTAGGGACAAGCGGTGTTACCGCTTGTAAAGATAATGTTATTGATAAGAAGGATAAAAATAACGAAGAAAATAAAAATGAGGAAGAAAAGGCAGTAAAAAATTTTAATGGTATTTCTTTAGCTTAAGATGAAATTGATGAAGGTTTCTGACAATACATTGCTGTTAATAATAGGAGTATTTATTATTATGAAAATACTATGTAATACATTAGTAACTAAATTAATGTAGAAAATTTCTATTATGCTTATAAACGAATAATCAGCGATGTGATTGGTCGAGAAATAAGATATGATGTTACTGATTTTGAAATGAGTAAAATTTTAACAGCGGATAAAGTAACTATTGCAACTAAAGAAGATTTCCATACAGGAGGAACTTTTTTTGCCAAAATTAATGGTATTGGTCGTTTAACAGGAACCGTTCCTGTTGGATTTAAACTTGAAAAACTGCAAAAAATTCAACTTGATGTTTCTGAAATAGAAATAGCACTTAATCAAACAAGTAATTTTAATATGACCTTTCATTATTATAGTAAACAGGACATAAATCAAAAATTAGATGTAAAATTAATTAAACAAAAATGAAATTATTATTTAAATAATGAAGAATGAATTGCTAATATTTTAAAAAGTTCAATTAGTCCTGAATGAGCCATTGATTCTAATTTAGTCATTGGCAGAATTTTAACAGCAGATAAAGTAACTACTGCAACTAAAGACGATTTACAAGAAGGAAAAATCTTTTTTGTTGAATTTAATGGAAGAGAACCCTTAAAAGAAGGGACAATGTTAATTAAGTTTGAAATGAAATTTTATGAAGAACCACCTTATCTCACAAAAGACATGAAGTATTCTTATTTAATTATTAATAGAGAAGAAATTAATAACAAAAAAAGTTAGTTATTGAAACATATATTAACTTTTATATTATTGTAAACTGTCTGTTTTATCTTGTTTTTTATTTAAGTTTTGGAATGCTGTTTTTATTTCCTGAATTTCTTTATCATCATTTTTTAATAATTCAGGGTGACAATTTTTATAACTTAATTTAAGATGTTTTCTAACTGTATTAAAATCAAGCACCTCAACTTCAATTTCATCACCAATATCAAAAAAATCTTTAATATCTTTAACAAAATAATCTGAAACTTCACTAATATGGATTAAACCATCAGCCTTTCCTGCTCTACAAAAAGCACCATAGGGAGTAATATTTGTTATTTTTACAATAATTTTGTTATTTTTATCATACATAATATTTTTTTCTCCTTTACTAAACCTCTAATTATATTATTAAAGTGCTGAAAATAATTTGTTAAACACAAAAATAATTAATAGATTTTATTATTTTTATTATATACATTAACTAATTAATGAACAAATATTTTTTTAAAATGTTGTCTTGATGTAAAATTCCCTAAACAAGGTCGTATTGTTGTATTTAATATATATAAAACATTTTTTAATCTACTACGAATATTAATCAAAGGTTCATTTGGCCCAAATTATCGCCTTTAATACCAGGTAAAATAATGGCATTATAGCCAATTCAAACATCATAACCAATAACTGTATTTCCTTTTTGTGGGGTATTTTCCCGAAGCGTTGTAATTAAATTTTGATCATCAGTTAAAAATGCTAATGGATAACTTAAAAAATTCTGGTAATTATGATTAGCACCATTCATTAGAAATTTAACATTTTTAGCAATTGAACAAAACTTCCCAATAATAATTTGATCATTTAAATATGGAAAATGATATAAAATGTTTTTATTTTGAAATTCAATTGCTTCTTGTTCTTGATCACAATGATAATAAGTATAATCACCAATTTCAATATTTGGATTAGTAATATAATTTTTAATTAAATAGAAACCACTAATTTTAGGGTTTTTCTTACTGGTTGGTGGAATTATCATAGCTTTCTTACTAATTATCCTTGTTCCTTACCTTTGTGTTTCATCTAAAATTCGTTGATCTGCTTGAATATATTTTGTTTGTGCCTGTAAAACATACTTTAATTCCTCTAATTTTTGACCAGTTAATAAAATATCTTTGCGATATTTTTTATTAATTTCTTTAATTAACTTAACTGTTGAACTTTCAACTTGCAAGTTAGGTAATGCATCAAGAGAAATTTGCTCTTTAATATCATATTTACTAATAATTCCTCGTAACCCAACCCCAATTAATCGAATTGGTTCACCTGTTCAAAATTGGTCAAACAATCTAAATAGCGGTTGAATAAATCTCATCTAGCAGATTAGTATAGTTTTGGATTCTTTGCTGCTTGGTAAAACGTTTTCGATTACTATTTTTTAAAGTAACATAAACAACATACCAACCATTGTTCTTTTTTGTGCACGTTGACTTACATGCTTTGCTAATAAATAAATTTTATTTTTAATTTCTTCAAAGTTAACCAAATAATATTCTACCGTTGTTTCATTGCCAATTTGTTTTAACTGATTATGCTCCAATAATAATTCATCACTTCCCCCACCCTTTGCTCGTTCTACAAACCTACTTGCCGGTTTACCCAAGATTGTCTCTAATAAGGCAAAATCAGGAAACTCTGCTAAATCTTTAATTGTCATAATTCCAAGCGCATTTAACCGTTTTGTTGTTTGTTGACCAATTCCAAATAGTTTATATTAACCGGTAACGGATGAACAAGATTTGGAACATCTTCTGGACGAATTAACGTAATTCCCATTGGTTTTTTTAAATCACTAGCAATTTTTGCTAAAGATTTATTATATGAGATACCAATACTATTTGATAACCTTAACTGTTGAAAAACATTTTGTTGCATGTCAACTGCTAATTGCATTGCTGAACCATACTTTAAATAAATATCTGTTACATCAATATAACATTCATCAATTGAAGCAACTTCAATTTGATTAGTATAATGCGAACTAATAAAATCAAATAATTTTTGGGCAAATTCAACATATAACCCAAAATCATGATTAACAACTTCTAAATTAGGATAAATTTCTTTTGCCTTATAAAGGGGCATTGGACTATTAATTCCTAATCTAATTTTCGTGCCGCATAATTTGCTGTTGTCACAATCGCTCTTCGTGAGGGTGAAGATACCACTAATGGTTTTAATTCCCGCTGGGGATCTAATGCTTGGTGACAACTAGCAAAAAAAACTATTCATATCAATATGAAAAATAACTTTCATAACAAAACTCCCCTACCCTCTTCTTATAAACCAAATGGACCAGTATATTTATAAATCCGTTTAAAAATAAAATTATAACCAAATAAATAGGTAAATTGAATTCCACGAGCATAACTACGAGCAATAATTCAATCATCATATAATTCGGGAAATTCTTTCTTAACAAATGGACGCATTTCTGTTTCATACAAATTTTCTAAGTTTTGTTTAAAATGGCCATTAAAACCTAATAAAATTAAATAAACTGCAATAATAAAAATTAAGATTGAATTTAAAATGCCATAATGTTCAATGAAATAAAAAAAATTAAAATCTAGTAAACTTGGATCCACTTTTATTAAAACATAAAAAATAATAATAAGAATTGATAATATTAAAAATAAAAACAATAATAATGGCGGTGCCACATATAATAAAAAATTCATTGTTCGTATATGACGATTTTTTAAGTGTAACTGTGTAGCAAAAAAAGTACGTCCTAAAACATAATCTAACCCCATCCCTGATAAAAAATAAGACTGATTAAATAATTGTAAATCATTAATATAAAACGTTTTCTTTTTATAAGAATTAGTAATTAACACTTGATGTGGTTTTCGTACTACTTTTAACCCACTAATTTTCTTTTTGGTTAAATAACGATCAATTACTTCTAAAGATGTCATTGTTTGACTAGGAGTATTATTTAAATTTGGAATTGGTACTAAAATATTTCGATAAGAAACAATTAAAAAAATTATCACAATAATATTAATTGCAACAAAAAATCCAATTAAAATAAAGGCAATTTCACTATTTCCTAACATCATTTCAATCATCCTTTGCTTGTACTCATTTATCCTATTATAACTTGAAAATAACAACATTAATAGAGTCTATTAATAAAAATTAGTTTTTTTCATAAAATAAAAACTGATTTGTCTAGGCGATCAAGGGTTATTTTGCCCATCAGCTTTACTTTTGGTTTTTTTCTTCGGTTAATTCAATTTCACCTGCATTAATTCTTTGTAGTCGCTTTTTAACAATTTCTGATAATGAACTTAAACTACCGTTGTTTAGCTTCATTTGTAACCGTTTTTTTCGTTCATCATTATTTGGATCAGCTGCTAATTTTAATAATCGTAATCGTTGTTCATAACTTAAATGGTCAGGGTCTAAAACATCATTTTCATCAATAAAAATTGCTTCTTCTTTACTAATTGCAATGTTTTTCTTTGCATTCTTTAAGATATCACTCAACGCAGGATTATGATTTATTGCATTTTCATCAAGAATAGTTGTGATATTTTCTTCTGTAAAAGTTAAATTTTCATGATTTGGATTAGTTCCTAAATCATTACCTTTTGGTTTAACAGCATCTTCTCCTTGCACTTTTAACAATAAATCAGCATTATTAAAGTATTTTTTTTCCGAATAAATTTCATCCCCACCAGCACGAGGTGTTGCATCCAACACAACTTTTGCTGGTTTATTAAGTAATTCTTCTAATGTCTCAGGAACAAGAAAACTATATTTTCGACGGCCTTCAACACGCGGCTTTTGTACTCGATTACGAAGAACATCTAATTTTCGTGTAACCAAATTAGTTTTTGATTTTTGTCAACGATCATAAATTTGGTTAACATTTAAAACTGGTTCAAGGGTATCGTTTTCGTCAAGAGGGACAAAACGGTTTTCATTATTTAAATTTAATTCATCTAAATCATTTAGTTCTTCTGATTGATCAATTTCAACTATTTTTTCTGATCGATTTGATAAACTTTCAAGTTCCTCATCGGTTGCTAATTCATCATAACTACCACTTTCATTAAAAACCTCATCATCCTGGTTTTGATTAACATTAAATTTATTATTATAATATGAAAATGTTTCATAGTCATCCGTGGTCTCAACATTGTTAACAATGTTTCGTTCCAAACGAATTTCATCAGCATTTGTTTTAACAATTGAAGTTAGACGTTTTGCTGGATCAAATTCATTTGGATCATAATCATCTCAATAATCAATGACTTTTTTCATATCCCCCATTATTAAAACCCCCATATGTTTTTACTTATATATTATACTACAATTTTAACTTGAAAAAAATACCCCGTAATTAAAACTATTTTTATCATTTAAAAAGACTGAGTTCTAATCAGTATTTTTAAAAAATGCATTTATACTAAACATTTATTTTATTTAATATCAAACTATACTTATTACTCTGTATAACAAATTGTAAACGATAAACCTAAGTAAACTAAATCTTTTTAAACTTGACACAAAACAGACATTACTCCAAATACTTCACTTAAAATTTCCCCAAAATGAGGAATATATTTAGTTATTTGACTAGCAACTTTTGTTGTAGTACTACTTTAAATTATTTATTGAATTATTTAATTTTTCTATTTTTAAATCAATTTCTATTAGATTTAAAATATAACCTCAATCTCTAATATAGCTTTTCATTTGTTCTGCAACGTTATCTCTTCATATATTCTTTTGAGCCTCAGAAAGTTTAGGAACATCTTCTATAATTTCACGTTTTATTCTCTTTTTTCAATCTTTTAAATTATATAATCATAATTGTACTTTTGGATCATTAACAAGAATATCATTGATTTTTTTCAAATTAACTTTAGTATTAAAAATAAAATCATTTTTTATATTTCCTATTGAATAAATTTTAGAATTATCTTTTATTTTTAATTTTAATAAAAACCTTCACTAAGACTCAAAAGTTCTTCTTTTTTTATAATTTCAATATCCAATGATTCCTAGATCAACTTTTTCTCACTTTATTAAATCACTTTTAAAATCATCATTTAATTTTTTAACATATGAATTTGGATATAATATTGTGTCATTAGGGGCAATGGAAACATTAAAATGATCAATATTCATAGAAATCACAGAAGTATATAATCTATAATTAATTTTTATTCTTTTGTCTTTAGAACTGTTCTTATATACCTCAATAATTTCATTTCAATGATCTCATATAGCTTCCCCAAGAGCATAGTCGGGCGAATTCCCGTATATTCCGGTTATATTTTTTTAGCAAATTCTAGAAAAGCGTTACTAAATAACAGTTTATCGTTCTTATTTGAATAATAAGTGCGTGCTAAATTTTCAAAAGTTTCTGGTTTTAACAAAAGCTCAAAATAACTAAAATTATCCTCTTCATCAGTTTTAATACGTTCATCATTACCATTAAATAGTATAATTTTTTGTATTAGTACCATTATTTTGTTTTTCATATTTGCTAACGGTAATAAACGTTGGCATACTTGTCCCACTAATTATTAATACACCTACTAAACTTAAATTTTTTTTCATAACTATTCCTTTCTCTCCTTTTGTTTTGTTTAATCCCTAACCATCAACTATTACAACTATTATATATCTTTTATTATGAAAATAATTTTTACAATAACTTTTGCAAAATTAAAAAACATCAATTAATAAAATTTATAATCTCTTATTACAAAGATTTGTTTTATTAATTGATGTTTAAGATTACATTTGCAAAAAATTAATAAAGTTCTTCAACAAAATTATTTAGCTCGTTTCATTGAATTCATTACTTTTTTAATGTCTGCTTCAGAAGGTTTTCTTCCCATTTGCATATACATTGCCCGAATTTGTTTTTCAGTAATTGGAGGATTATCACGTAATTGTTTTTGTACAATTTTTTTTGTAATTAAAAATCCTAATACCCCACCAATAACTAAACAACCAATTCCTATAATAAGTCCTGCTCATCACGGCATTTGAAACTCCTCCTTTTATATTCTATTAATTACCCTATAATTCCTATAATATTTTAACATATTTTAAGATATTAGTTAAATATTATCTTCATATTTCATCTCAAAAGACAAAAAAATAGAACATTATCCTCATATTTCGGTAATATTAAGGTTGGTTTCTAATTTTTGAATAGTAATATTTTTATTTTGTGTAATAAAAAATAAAATATCAGTTTTTAAATCACCTTGTGTTTGTTGGCCAGCAATAAGAAGATTGCTCTTCCAAAAGGTAATTAACTGAACAGTTAAAACAACATTATTATTAACAGTAAGCTTTGTTATTAATGTTAAATCATTAGTTAAAATATTATTACGATATAAACTACCATCATTTAAAAGTAAATAAAAATAATGGTTATTATCCCATGTCGGACTAGCCGTTAAACCGATAATGCTCTGCTTTTCAAAAAGCGTTTCAACAACTAATGTTGGTTTTAAAGAGTTTGTCATCCGATATAAAACCAAATCGATTGCAATATATAAATAGTTATTAATAACCATCATTAGCACATTTTTAGTTTCATCATCTCGAAACGAAGCAATAATATCTCATTGGTAATTATGGAACCGAATTAATTTTTTAGTATTATCTTCTGGAAAAGTAACCACTAAATATTCACTTTCAAATAATGAGCAACTAGCAAAAATTTCATTAAGTTGTAATTTCTCATCAAAAATAACGGTTTGTTGATTTGTCGATAAATTATAATAAGCTAAATAAATTCCTGCTTGGTCTTTTTTTTGATACAAATAATATACCAAAAGTTCTTCTGTTGTTGATTGTGAAAAATTAACACACTTTATTATTAATGCTTGTGGCAATGAAATTTGCTTAATTTTTGTTATTGTTAAGTCATTCATTTTATAAAAAATAATCTTTTGGTCAAAATACTCAAAAAAATAAAGTTCTTCTTTAAACTTAATTTTTTTACGATAACTATTCTTTGTTAAATTACCAAGTTTAGCTATCACATTTGGTGCAAACTGATATATGCTGTTATTTGTTATTAACAACATTTCCTCATACGTTGACATTTTAATTCCTTCTTTATCTTAAATCTTTCTATTTTAACTTAATTCCTAATTCATCTAATTGTTTTGAATCAACTGAATTTGGTGCTTCTGTCATTGGATCACTTCCCGAAGCATTCTTCGGAAAAGCAATTACATCACGAATTGAATCACTATTTGTTAAAATCATTGCTAATCGATCAAGACCAAAGGCAATCCCCCCATGTGGTGGTACGCCATAATTAAAAGCATTTAAGAATCATCCAAATTTACTTTCAATTTCTTTAGCACTTAATTGTAATGATTGAAACATTTTTTGTTGAATCTCACTTTGATGAATTCGAATACTTCCCCCACCAATTTCATAACCATTTAAGACTAAATCATAAGCATTAGCACGGGCAGTTGCTAAATTTTGTTCAAAATTATTTAAATATTCTGTTGTTGGTGCTGTAAAAGGGTGATGAGCTGCTTCATAACGATTTGTTTCATCCGATCATTCATACAATGGCCAATTAACAATTCATAAGAAATGATATTCATTCGGTGGAATTAAAGCAAACATCTTTGCCAATTCAACCCGAACCGCTCCTAATGCTTGGCAAGTAACACTTTTTTCATCACTAACAAAAAAGAACGTTCCCGTTTGATTATTACTAATTTTTAATAATGCTGTTTTTTCAGCATCACTAATAAATTTTGCAATTGACCCTTCTCATACATTATTTTCTTGTTTAACTCATGCTAATCCTTTTGCTTTATTCTGTTGCACAATGCGAGTTAATTCCTCTACTTGTTTTTTTGTTACTAAATGTGGAATAAAAATCCCTTTTAAACTAAGATTATTTTGTAAGGCGTTAGCAAAAATACTAAAAGTTGTTTGAGCAAAAATAGTTGTTGCATCAAACAATTGTAAATCATAACGCATATCTGGTTTATCTGTTCCATATTTTTCAATTGCATCATCATAATTCATTTGCATAAATGGCGTTTTAATTTTAACGTTCATTACTTCATCCATCACAACTTTAAATAGTGCTTCAACCAACACAAAAATATCTTCTCGTTCAACAAAACTCATTTCCAAATCTAATTGGGTAAATTCTGGTTGGCGATCACTTCGTAAGTCTTCATCACGAAAGCATTTTGCAATTTGAAAGTACTTATCAAAGCCAGCTAACATTAACAATTGTTTAAATAACTGTGGTGATTGTGGTAAGGCATAAAAATTATGTAAACTTTGTCGTGATGGCACTAAAAAATCACGCGCTCCTTCTGGGGTTGATTTATTTAAAATTGGTGTTTCAATATCAATAAATTTTTGTTCTTGTAAAAACTGGCTAATTATATTTATTAAATGATTTCGTAACATAATTTTTTGTTGCATTACTGGGCGGCGTAAATCTAAGTAACGATATTTCATTCGGACATCTTCTAAAGCATCAGTAACATCATTAATAATTAAAGGGGTCGTTTGTGCTTTTGATAAAATTGTTACTGTTGTTACACTAATTTCAATTTCACCTGTTTTTAACTTTGAGTTCTTATTTTTTCGTTCAACAACAACTCCTTCAACACGAATAACAAATTCATTACGAATACTGTTTATCATCTCATACTGAGGATGTTTCGGTTCAACCACAATTTGAGTAATACCTTCCCGATCACGTAAATCTAAAAAAATAATGCCTCCCATACGGCGATTTTTCGCCACTCATCCTTCTAAAACAACTTTTGTTTTAACATTCTTTAATGTTAATTCCCCACAGGTGTGTGTTCTCTTCATTATTTATTCTCCTTACTTAAAAATGTAATAATTTTTTCAAACTTAACTTCTTGCTCTTTACCAGTTGTTTGGTTTTTAATTTTAACAACATTCTTTTTCAATTCTTCATCACCAATAATAATTGCATTCTTTGCTTTTAACCGTTCTAATGATTTAAACTGTGCTTTAACACTACGTGATAAATAATCACAATCAGCACGAAAACCACTTCCGCGTAATAGTAATAACAATGGTGATGCAAAATAACGGGTATGATCAGATAAACAAATTAAATAAACATCTAAATAAGGTTCATCTGCTAACTTAATTTCATTTTCTGCTAACGTTAATAATAATCGTTCTAATCCTAGCGCAAAACCAACTGCTGGATAATCTAAACTAGGTTCAAAACTATTTACTAATTGGTCATATCGGCCCCCGCCTAATAACGTTAATTCTCGTTCTTGTTTATCAACAACAACTTCAAAGACAAGTGACGTATAATAATCTAACCCTCGGACTAATTTATGATCTAATACAAATGGAATTGCTAATTTTGTTAAAATATTTTGTAAATTATTAAATTCGGTTTGATCACTTTCTGTTAAATAATCATAAATTTTGGGAGCTTGATCAAATTTTTTATTATCAATTTTACAATCTAATACTCGCAATGGATTTTTTTCCACCCGAATAGCACAATCAGCACATAAATCTTGTGTTTTTAAAAACGTTTTTAAAACTGCAATGTATTTTGTCCGTTCTGCCCCAACTGCTAAGTAATTTAATTTTAAAGTAAGATTTGATAAACCAAGCGCTTTTAAAAGATTATAACCAAGTAAGATTACTTCAACATCTAATAAGTAATTTTTTACCCCAACAACTTCAACACCAAACTGATTAAATTGTCGTAATCGCCCATGTTGTGGTCGTTCATAACGAAACATACTCCCAAGATAAAACAATTTTAATGGTAATTCATATTTCCCATATAATTTATCTTCTAAAATACTACGAATCACAGGCGCGGTTGCTTCTGGGCGCAACACAAATTCACGTTCTTTTTTATCTAATAATTCAAACATTTCTTTAGTCACAATATCAGTTTCATTGCCAACAGCACGAACAAATAAATCCTTTGCTTCAAAGATTGGTGTTCTAATTTCATGATAATTATACTGCATCACAATATCTCGTAAAATTAATTCTAATGCACTTAATTCACTAGCTTTTTTATAATAGATGTCTTCGGTTCCCCGTGGTTTTTGAATATTCATAACTTTCTTTCCTCTCTAAATAAAAAACTAAAAGATTTCTTAGGAACGAAAAATCGCGGTGCCATCCTATTTCATTATCTTTTAGTTAATGCGCTTTATTTTGTCAAAATCTATTAAATTTTTAAGGGTAATAGTTTCCACCGACCACTATTTCTCTGAGCAATTATTTTTATCAATAATTTCTTTCAATTAAAATTATACCTATTTTTTAAAAAAAGTAAATTAATTAAAAGCAAAGTTAGCATAAAAGTTTGGGGACCTATAAACTTATTCCAAATCCAGATTTTGCAATATTAAAAGTATAAGAATTAATTTATAATTCTTATACTTTTAAGTTATAATATTTATCTTTAATTTTGTCGAAAACTCTTGATGAAATAAAAAAAATCATCAATATGACAATTTGAAAACTAATTTTGTGTAAGATTATGATTTTGCTTTAAATTTTTTAAACGTTAAAATATAATACCGTTGATTGTTGGTTTGGTGTTAAACCTTTGTGTTGGTATTTTCATTTTCAGAGCTTTAAATAATTTTGAATATTAGTGAAACCCAAACCATGATAATGAATTAAGGCTTCTTTAAGACTGGATTGTAATTTACTAATCTTATTTAACTTTTGATAACTAGTATCAGGGTTTGTACTAGTTTTGGTGGAATATAGAGTAGAATTTGTTTGTTTTGCTACTAATAAATATAGTGGTTGCATATCAGAAATAATTATTGATTTTTCTTTAATTAGTTGCTTATTCATATTTTCAATAATCCATTGTTTTTGTAATCTTTTGGTATTGGTGGATTGAACAAAAATATTATTATTGCTATCAACTGCCATTTGAATACAGCATTTGGTATCAGTTGAAAATGGATCGAGATGAGTTTTTCGTTTATCAAATTTATCTTTAAAATTGCCTTTATGAATTTCTTTAATAAATGTTTCATCCATTTGGATTTGACCATTTAATTTTTTAAATTTTAACTGTGTATTTTCTAATTGTTTTGATTGCATTAATTTTTGTCGATTATATCAAGCGGTTTTTGGGGTTGTTTTAATAAAACGAGAAATTATTTTACTAGATTGTCCTAACAATGAAATTTGAATTAATAAATTTCACTGTTCATAATTTAAATGACTTCAATAAGTAAAATGATGACGAAATGCATCAAAACTAGCACGACATTTTTTACATAAATATTTTTGTTTTCCTTCGGAATTATGACCATTTTTAACACAATGAAAAGATTTGCAATTAGGACATATAATGCCTTTATCTCTAAATTTTTGATCAATTTCATTTAAACGTTTTTGTTTTTTAATTAAGTCTGCTTGTTGTTTTATTTTTTCATAAAATTCTAAAAATTGATCATCTGTTAAGCTATTTATTAATTCTGTAATTATTTTTTTCATCATTTATTTACCTCCATATATTAAAAATATACCTAATTTTAGGTATATTTTATAAATATCAAGAGTTTTCGACAAAATTAAAGATATTCAGTATATCATTTTAATTTGCCATCATTATCAACAACGGGTAATTCTGGTTCACCGTTTCCATCTCAACGATATACTAAATTATAGTTTCAAATAAAATCTGAATCATTTTTTAAGTGTTGTCATCAAGTGTTTTGATTTTTAATAAAATTATTATCAAAATAAAATTTTGTAAGCAAATATTGACCATTTCTTTTTTCTCCATAAAAATATCATTTATTAGTAGCAGTTAAAAATTCTTTATTAGGTGCCTGTGTTCTAGGAATTTGTATTCAAAACTCATTAATCATTTTAACTAATTGTAAATTATCAATACCTCTTTCTAATTTATTAATAACTTCCACAGTATTAAAATACTTAGCAAAAGAATAAGAAAAATTAGTTAATTCTTTTAAAAATTGTTTTTTATCAACATCATAAAATTTATCAATATTATATTGTTTAGCATAAGTATCTCAATTTTTATATAAATCCATAAACTCATCACTAGGCTTATCAAATGAAATTCCCGTTGAATAACTATCCTTTAAAAAGTCTAAATATCATTTATCATTATAAGTTAATGTTTGTGATGTTTTTAGAGTTGGATTAATAAAGTAATTTGTTTCAGACCAGTTTTCAAAAAAACTACTGCGTAAAAACATTGTATTAATAAAATCAGTTTCATTCATTCCCATTGTTTGTTAATTAACAGTATAATTCTGCTGATTTAAGGGTTTAAATGCTGTTAAAGTAATAAATGGAATAATTAAACCTAAAATACCTAAAATAGATATGGCAAATAAAGATAATGATTTTTTCATATTTATAATTCAACCCCTAACTATACAATGTTTTTGAAACAATAAACCCAACAATATATAAACTTGATATTGTTAACATTAATGGATGACTAAACAAAATTGCCATTTTACCAAACAAAGAAAGTAAAAAAGTATCTGAGTTATATAAATCCATAATGATATTTTTTGCTGATGTTAATTGATTTATAATCACCGTAATAAAACTAGTACCAAAAATAGCAATTGCAGCAACTAATAAAACTAATCTAATCATTAATCTGTTTCCTTTCACCGACCATTTTTATTAGCCTTATGTGCTTTTTTAACACCACGTACTGTTGAAGCATACAATTTTGATGTACTGTTTTTAACAGTTGAACCTAATTCGTTATATTGCGTTCTTGTTCCGTGAATTGCATAAATAGACAACTTAACAACCATAAAAAAGATAATAAAATAAGCAATTGTTGTATTTGTCATCGGTAATTTAGTATTTCAAATTACATCAAAAATAAACAAAAATACATCAAAAATAAAACTAAAAATCTTATCTCAATTACTGCTTTCTGATAATAAATTAATCATCTTTACCACTTCCTTTTTCTTTTTTAGGTTTTAAATTCTTTTTCAAAATATCAATATCAAACAATGCTAAACGTTCTTTAACACTTAATTTAGTAATTTCTGACCAATAATATTCTTTATAATTAACTATTTCATCATTTTTTAAATCACGAACAAACTTTAATCATTGACTATCATATTTCTGTGCAAATTCTAATGGAATAATTATTTTAAAAAACCGAATTCCTAACCCAACATCCGACTTATGTTTTGCTCGTTTACCTTCGGCTGTTCGTTCTACTGATTTTGTTTTTCAAATTTCATAATCTGTAATATCTTGAAAAATACCAATTCGCATAATAAAGAAACGATTAAAAAAATTAAATCCCTTTTTAGCAATAGGTTTTTTCAATGAAATTGGAATAATAATACCGCTCGCTAATTTTCGAATATTATTTCAAATCATACCCTCACGCTGAGCTGTAAATAAAGCACGATTACCAAAATGTCTTGCTAATACAATTCACGGAATTTTACCACTATGAACTTTTTTCTAATCGTGGGGACTAGTTACATCAATATATAAATAACTTTCATCAAATAAAATAACACCATCATCTGGGGGAACTGGTTTTGTTCTATCTGTAAAATCTAAATTTTTAAATGTTAAAACTTTAACTTTATCATCTTCTAACGGATAATTACTATAAATCTTATCTGTTAATAGTTTCATAGTTTGTGATAAATAAGTTAAAAGTAAAGTTTTTCCCGTCCCTAACTTACCAATAATTACTGATAACGGATTATCTCAAACAAAATTAACTAAACGAAAAGCACTCAACTGATAAAATATGTTTTTTCAAACTCATCAGACAAAATAAACACATTGCAAAGCAAACAATAATCAGAATACTAAACCAGTATAATTTAATGAAATTATTCAAAGTAATAAATCAATTAAACTAAACAAAATCATTGAACCACTAATATAACAATAATTTTTTAATAAAAATATAAATTTTTTCATTACTTAAAATACCCAACTATTTTAAAAACCATTCACAATAAAAACCACGTTAAAAATAAAATCACAATTCAAATACCAATCATAAGAGTTAAATATTCATTTTGAGTTAAATTTCAAGTTGTAATAATTTCAACATTCGTTTTATCTATAAACAAAAATACATAAATAAAAAACTCTTTTAATTTTTCTCAATCATTTTGCATATTTAAAAACTCCACATTTTCTGAATAAGTTTAAAAAACATCCCCAAAAATAAAACGATAAATAATACAAATGATATGACATATAAAAATTCAGGAGCATTTGAACCAATAATATAACTAACAAATTGAACTCAATAATCATATAAACTCATTAATTTAAGTCCTTCAAGTCATTAATTAATTTATCTACTTTTTCATCACTTCAATTTGTTAAATTATTGTTAGTTGTTTTTACTTTTTGAGGTTCACCAGGAAATATTGCTTTTTTCATTTGTGTAAAATAATTTTATTTGTATTGATTATACAAATTGATTAGTTCTGCTCAAGTTAAATATTTTCAATCATGTTGTTTTAAATTTTCATCATATTTTACAATAGGATAAGAATTATCATAAATCAAACCGATTGCTACTTGTTCTGAGTGTTTTTCACTCGGATAAATAAATTTATTACTCAACCAAAAACCAATATGACGATTATGATTAGGTAAATTTATAAAACTTGCTTTTTCTGTTTCAAAAACTATCAACTCTTTACGAATAAAATAATTTTCTATATTTTGATTTTTCTTAACAAAATTACTCAATTTTATCAACTCCTAACTAAATATTTATTTAATAAACAATGTTATATTTAATGTTTATATATTGTTTACTTATTGATAAAAACACTGATTATTAACAATGTTATACATAATGCTATATATTGTTTATTTAATGTTTAATAAACAATATTATTAACAATGTTAAATATATAAAATAATAAAAATTGACACACTGAAAAATACTATTTAATTTTTAATAATAGTCTTTAATTTTGTCGAAAACTCTTGATGAAATAAAAAAAATCATCAATATGACAATTTGAAAACTAATTTTGTGTAAGATTATGATTTTGCTTTAAATTTTTTAAACGTTAAAATATAATACCGTTGATTGTTGGTTTGGTGTTAAACCTTTGTGTTGGTATTTTCATTTTCAGAGCTTTAAATAATTTTGAATATTAGTGAAACCCAAACCATGATAATGAATTAAGGCTTCTTTAAGACTGGATTGTAATTTACTAATCTTATTTAACTTTTGATAACTAGTATCAGGGTTTGTACTAGTTTTGGTGGAATATAGAGTATAATTTGTTTGTTTTGCTACTAATAAATATAGTGGTTGCATATCAGAAATAATTATTGATTTTTCTTTAATTAGTTGCTTATTCATATTTTCAATAATCCATTGTTTTTGTAATCTTTTGGTATTGGTGGATTGAACAAAAATATTATTATTGCTATCAACTGCCATTTGAATACAGCATTTGGTATCAGTTGAAAATGGATCGAGATGAGTTTTTCGTTTATCAAATTTATCTTTAAAATTGCCTTTATGAATTTCTTTAATAAATGTTTCATCCATTTGGATTTGACCATTTAATTTTTTAAATTTTAACTGTGTATTTTCTAATTGTTTTGATTGCATTAATTTTTGTCGATTATATCAAGCGGTTTTTGGGGTTGTTTTAATAAAACGAGAAATTATTTTACTAGATTGTCCTAACAATGAAATTTGAATTAATAAATTTCACTGTTCATAATTTAAATGACTTCAATAAGTAAAATGATGACGAAATGCATCAAAACTAGCACGACATTTTTTACATAAATATTTTTGTTTTCCTTCGGAATTATGACCATTTTTAACACAATGAAAAGATTTGCAATTAGGACATATAATGCCTTTATCTCTAAATTTTTGATCAATTTCATTTAAACGTTTTTGTTTTTTAATTAAGTCTGCTTGTTGTTTTATTTTTTCATAAAATTCTAAAAATTGATCATCTGTTAAGCTATTTATTAATTCTGTAATTATTTTTTTCATCATTTATTTACCTCTATATATTAAAAATATACCTAATTTTAGGTATATTTTATAAATATCAAGAGTTTTCGACAAAATTAAAGAAAAATATGAAAGATTAGATATTAATGAAAGAGTAAATTTAGAAAAATTAAAAGATAATGAATTATTTAAAAAGAAAAATGGAACAATTAATATTCGAAAAATTGCTAAACAAATGAATAGGTCTTATTCTGTTATTTGAGAAGAATTAAATATGTTTGATAATATTAATGATTATAATGCTGTAAAAGCACAAAAAATACATGATAAAAAGAAAAAACAATGTCGTAAATATTCAATGTTAAATTCACAAGAATTAAGTTATTTTTCTAATGAATATAATAATTTTGGTCGTTCAC
Source organism: Spiroplasma endosymbiont of Sarcophaga variegata (assembly GCF_965178695.1). Classification (NCBI taxonomy): domain Bacteria; kingdom Bacillati; phylum Mycoplasmatota; class Mollicutes; order Entomoplasmatales; family Spiroplasmataceae; genus Spiroplasma; species Spiroplasma endosymbiont of Sarcophaga variegata. The sequence goes on along the minus strand of NZ_CBCXVU010000001.1, from coordinate 150,515 downwards.
CACAAAATATTATTATGTCGTATGAATTACAATATAATATAAAATTTGGTGTATGTTTTAAAACAATGTATAAATATATTAGATTAGGTTATTTTAATTTATCAAAAAATAATTTGTATTTTAAAAATAAAAAGCGAAAAACTAAAAATGGTGAAAAAAATGATAATCGTGGTGTATTGCTTAATATTAGAGATTAAAGGAATTTTTAAATGATTATGGAGATGATTTAAGTTTTAGTGGAATTTGAGAAATGGATACCCTTGATTGTGGTAATTTTCATTTATTAGTTTTAGTAAATAGGAAATCTAAAATAGTTTTTTATGATATTTTATTTACTAAAAAAGCAAGTATCGTGTTAATGGTTTTAATGAAAATGATTAAACAAATTGGTGTTAGCAAATTTAGTTGTATTTTGACAGATAGAGGAAAAGAATTTTATAGATGAAAAACAATAAAAAAACATTTTAAAATAAGAGTTTATTTTTGTGACCCTGGTAAACCAAAACAAAAAGCATTAGTAGAACGAATAAATAGAGATTAACATTGGCACTGGTGCTGTAATTGGGGCTGGTAGCGTTGTAACAAAAGATATCCCCCCTTATGATGCTATTGTTGGTGGTAATCCAGCCAAGGTAATTAAATATCGCTTTAGTGCTAATAAGATTACAACTATGTTAGCTTCAAAATGATGAAACTGAGAAACAGAACAAATCTTAACAGAAATAATGAAATCAGAAAAATAAAAGTTATAAAATAAATAATAAAAAGAAAAGGGGAGTACAGTAATTTAATCTGTTAAGAACCCCTTTTCTTTTTATTATCTTTTTCTTTTGCCATTGCCTTAATAACTGCTTTTTCAATTAAATCTTCAATTTCATCAGTTGTTAAGACAACAGTTTTATTATTTGTTTTATTGGTGGAATTAGCATTAGTAGTTTTTGGTTTCGGTTTTTTGGTAGTAGAAATAGTTTTCTTAGAACCATTTTTAGCTGTTTTTGTCCTACTATTATTGGTTATTGTTGCTGCTGTTAATTTTTCTTCTTCTGGACTTTTAATCCGTTCAATTCCACGATTAACACGATAAGCATGGTCAATTATTTCTTGTAAACCAGATCCTTGTTGATTGGGAGTGGGGGAAGTGGATTCAGAATTTGTTGTACTTTGTGTCCCATTAACAGAAGCACGTAAACGTGCCATTTTAGCTTTAATGTCGTTTTCATCAATACCAACACTTCTCCCCTCTTCACTTTCAATGCCCAATTTATTTTTAATAGTACTATTATTTTTTTTCGCATTTTCTAAAATATATTGAATTGTGCCTTTTTCCGCCTGTTGTGTTTTTTCTGACTCAGTGGTAGTTGTTGGATTTAGCATTCGAGCCATCTTTGCTTTAATTTTTGTTTCATTTGCACTTGAAATAGCTTTATTACTGTTTTCTGGACATTCATGAATTTTCATGTGAATTGGACAAAATGTTGGTACTCCCATTGTAAACTCCCCTACTCTCTTTATTGTTATCATTATTATAACTTAAAACAGTACCATTTAAAATAGGAAAAAGGATTTTGTTAATATTGCGTAAACGTGTATAATAACTTAAAAATAGGAGAACTTTTAAAATGAAAAATAACAAAATCGATTGAACTAAACCTGATCAAGAAGTCGTAACATTTATTAACACAACACCAAAAGCATATACCCTTTTAGATGACAAAAAGTGATATATTAGCAAGGCTCGAGTACTATTTCCAGATGAAACATTTGTGATGGTTATGAAAATCTTTTTTCCGGGAGAAGTTATTAATAGTGATGAAGAAGGCATTTATGTTCAAACGGGAACTGGGATGATTAAAATTTTAGTTTTACAACCACCAGGTCAAGAAATGGCACCAGCAGGTACGTTTTATTTGACAGACCAAGGATTAGGATTAGGAAAATGATTTGATCGCACTAGTTTTGAAAAAAAATAATATGTTATATAAAATAAGAAATTAAAAATCTTTAATTTTGTCGAAAACTCTTGATATTTATAAAATATACCTAAAATTAGGTATATTTTTAATATATAGAGGTAAATAAATGATGAAAAAAATAATTACAGAATTAATAAATAGCTTAACAGATGATCAATTTTTAGAATTTTATGAAAAAATAAAACAACAAGCAGACTTAATTAAAAAACAAAAACGTTTAAATGAAATTGATCAAAAATTTAGAGATAAAGGCATTATATGTCCTAATTGCAAATCTTTTCATTGTGTTAAAAATGGTCATAATTCCGAAGGAAAACAAAAATATTTATGTAAAAAATGTCGTGCTAGTTTTGATGCATTTCGTCATCATTTTACTTATTGAAGTCATTTAAATTATGAACAGTGAAATTTATTAATTCAAATTTCATTGTTAGGACAATCTAGTAAAATAATTTCTCGTTTTATTAAAACAACCCCAAAAACCGCTTGATATAATCGACAAAAATTAATGCAATCAAAACAATTAGAAAATACACAGTTAAAATTTAAAAAATTAAATGGTCAAATCCAAATGGATGAAACATTTATTAAAGAAATTCATAAAGGCAATTTTAAAGATAAATTTGATAAACGAAAAACTCATCTCGATCCATTTTCAACTGATACCAAATGCTGTATTCAAATGGCAGTTGATAGCAATAATAATATTTTTGTTCAATCCACCAATACCAAAAGATTACAAAAACAATGGATTATTGAAAATATGAATAAGCAACTAATTAAAGAAAAATCAATAATTATTTCTGATATGCAACCACTATATTTATTAGTAGCAAAACAAACAAATTCTACTCTATATTCCACCAAAACTAGTACAAACCCTGATACTAGTTATCAAAAGTTAAATAAGATTAGTAAATTACAATCCAGTCTTAAAGAAGCCTTAATTCATTATCATGGTTTGGGTTTCACTAATATTCAAAATTATTTAAAGCTCTGAAAATGAAAATACCAACACAAAGGTTTAACACCAAACCAACAATCAACGGTATTATATTTTAACGTTTAAAAAATTTAAAGCAAAATCATAATCTTACACAAAATTAGTTTTCAAATTGTCATATTGATGATTTTTTTTATTTCATCAAGAGTTTTCGACAAAATTAAAGTTAAAAATTAGTTTTAAAATATCAATCTTATGGTAAAATGTATTAACTAAATCAAACTAGATTTAGGTTATTTTTATGATATGTTAATAAATTTTAAAAAATATTAATTATATCAAAGATTAATAACCTGTATTAATGAAAATATAATATTATTTTCATTTTTTGTTTTTGTAAAAATAAAAAAATGAAATTATTAAAAATTAAATAAAAGTAAAGGAGAAATATGGTAAAACAATGAAAAAGATATTCACCATTTTAGGAACAATGATAATTATCGGAAATTCAGTATCAACCGTTATTATAATAAATTCTGATAAAAACGAACAAGTTAAAAATTTAAAAAATAGTAAAATCCATTTTGAAAAAAATAAATTAGAAAAACCAAATCGAATAAAAAGACAAATAACCCCACTACCATTATATTGACATTCAAATCCAGGCCCTTCTCGAATTAATATTTCAAATGTAATTGCTAGTGTTAATTTAGGAATATTATCAAATAATGATCAAGCAACTATTTTAGAACGAATTTCAGAACAAAACCCTAACCTAGATACAACACAAATTCAAATTAATTTTACTAGATTTAATGAAGATGGTACGCAATTATGAACAATTAGCGTTAGAGAAAATAGTCAAATGTATTTTGGAGAACAAAATGTCCGTTTTTCTATTAGATCTAATTTATGTGATTTTTTATCACAGCAAGATTTAGCTAATGTTTTGTTAATTCCTTTATGTACGGTTATTAAAAATACTAATTTAGGAGTATTGCCGAATGAGAAACGAGAAACTATTTTGCAACGAATTGCAGAAGAAAACCCCAACCTAGATATAACACAAGTAGTTGCTCATTTCATAAGAATTGATGATAGTGGAACTTTTATTTGAATAATTGCCCCCTCTGAAAATTCTATTTATACATCAGTGATTCAAGTTTATTTTAGAATTAATCATACCTTAATGATAAATCATATACAAATTCCAGAAATAAATATTAATGTAGAAAAACAGAAAAAATTAAATAAAATAAATTTTGAACCCTTATCTGAAAATGAAAAAAGAAGTTTTAAAGAAACATTACAACGGATTGGTACAGCAGCAATTAGGGCTGGCATCATTCCTGATAAAGCAAAAATAACGGCTAATGTAATGCCACCTGTAAATGCTAACTATGAACTTGGAGCAAAGGAAATTATTACTTCAAGTTTAATTTCTACTGCTGGGTTGGCTGCTGTTTCCAAAACAACAGGGTTATCACCAATCAATGGTTTAAAAACAATTGCTAATTATTTTAGATATAATTTAGTTTCGCCACCGCTTGAAACAACAGCAGAAACCGCCCAAGCAGCGGAACTAGCACCGTTATTGTCATCAGGTGAAACAGCAATGCTAACCACTGCTGGAGAAGAAGAAATCATTGGCGCTGAAACAACAGTTAGTGCAACATTAGCTCCCGAAACATTAGGATTATCAGTTTTAATAGGATTAATCATTGTTGGTACTACCTCATTAATTTGATGATTAAATGATTCTAGTTCACAATTAATTAGAAATAAACCACATAGTCAATATAATGAAATTGAGAAATATTATAAAGTTTTCCACGATCAATTAAAAATAGGAATTAATTTATCTAAATGAAAGAAAATAAGTCAAATTTATTATCAATATTATAATAATTATCAAAAATTTTCACATATGGTTAAAAAAGAAATTATTGATTTTTATAGAGAAGATCATAGTGGTTGGGGTGGAAGTATTAACGAAAATGATATTGATATTTTAATTAAAGTATTATTTAATAATTTTAATGAAATAAATAATAAATTTGTTGTAAATTCTGTTGGTGGTTGAAAAATTGTTACAGATACAAATGGTAGTTATTTTCTTTAATTTTGTCGAAAACTCTTGATATTTATAAAATATACCTAAAATTAGGTATATTTTTAATATATAGAGGTAAATAAATGATGAAAAAAATAATTACAGAATTAATAAATAGCTTAACAGATGATCAATTTTTAGAATTTTATGAAAAAATAAAACAACAAGCAGACTTAATTAAAAAACAAAAACGTTTAAATGAAATTGATCAAAAATTTAGAGATAAAGGCATTATATGTCCTAATTGCAAATCTTTTCATTGTGTTAAAAATGGTCATAATTCCGAAGGAAAACAAAAATATTTATGTAAAAAATGTCGTGCTAGTTTTGATGCATTTCGTCATCATTTTACTTATTGAAGTCATTTAAATTATGAACAGTGAAATTTATTAATTCAAATTTCATTGTTAGGACAATCTAGTAAAATAATTTCTCGTTTTATTAAAACAACCCCAAAAACCGCTTGATATAATCGACAAAAATTAATGCAATCAAAACAATTAGAAAATACACAGTTAAAATTTAAAAAATTAAATGGTCAAATCCAAATGGATGAAACATTTATTAAAGAAATTCATAAAGGCAATTTTAAAGATAAATTTGATAAACGAAAAACTCATCTCGATCCATTTTCAACTGATACCAAATGCTGTATTCAAATGGCAGTTGATAGCAATAATAATATTTTTGTTCAATCCACCAATACCAAAAGATTACAAAAACAATGGATTATTGAAAATATGAATAAGCAACTAATTAAAGAAAAATCAATAATTATTTCTGATATGCAACCACTATATTTATTAGTAGCAAAACAAACAAATTCTACTCTATATTCCACCAAAACTAGTACAAACCCTGATACTAGTTATCAAAAGTTAAATAAGATTAGTAAATTACAATCCAGTCTTAAAGAAGCCTTAATTCATTATCATGGTTTGGGTTTCACTAATATTCAAAATTATTTAAAGCTCTGAAAATGAAAATACCAACACAAAGGTTTAACACCAAACCAACAATCAACGGTATTATATTTTAACGTTTAAAAAATTTAAAGCAAAATCATAATCTTACACAAAATTAGTTTTCAAATTGTCATATTGATGATTTTTTTTATTTCATCAAGAGTTTTCGACAAAATTAAAGTTAAAAATTAGTTTTAAAATATCAATCTTATGGTAAAATGTATTAACTAAATCAAACTAGATTTAGGTTATTTTTATGATATGTTAATAAATTTTAAAAAATATTAATTATATCAAAGATTAATAACCTGTATTAATGAAAATATAATATTATTTTCATTTTTTGTTTTTGTAAAAATAAAAAAATGAAATTATTAAAAATTAAATAAAAGTAAAGGAGAAATATGGTAAAACAATGAAAAAGATATTCACCATTTTAGGAACAATGATAATTATCGGAAATTCAGTATCAACCGTTATTATAATAAATTCTGATAAAAACGAACAAGTTAAAAATTTAAAAAATAGTAAAATCCATTTTGAAAAAAATAAATTAGAAAAACCAAATCGAATAAAAAGACAAATAACCCCACTACCATTATATTGACATTCAAATCCAGGCCCTTCTCGAATTAATATTTCAAATGTAATTGCTAGTGTTAATTTAGGAATATTATCAAATAATGATCAAGCAACTATTTTAGAACGAATTTCAGAACAAAACCCTAACCTAGATACAACACAAATTCAAATTAATTTTACTAGATTTAATGAAGATGGTACGCAATTATGAACAATTAGCGTTAGAGAAAATAGTCAAATGTATTTTGGAGAACAAAATGTCCGTTTTTCTATTAGATCTAATTTATGTGATTTTTTATCACAGCAAGATTTAGCTAATGTTTTGTTAATTCCTTTATGTACGGTTATTAAAAATACTAATTTAGGAGTATTGCCGAATGAGAAACGAGAAACTATTTTGCAACGAATTGCAGAAGAAAACCCCAACCTAGATATAACACAAGTAGTTGCTCATTTCATAAGAATTGATGATAGTGGAACTTTTATTTGAATAATTGCCCCCTCTGAAAATTCTATTTATACATCAGTGATTCAAGTTTATTTTAGAATTAATCATACCTTAATGATAAATCATATACAAATTCCAGAAATAAATATTAATGTAGAAAAACAGAAAAAATTAAATAAAATAAATTTTGAACCCTTATCTGAAAATGAAAAAAGAAGTTTTAAAGAAACATTACAACGGATTGGTACAGCAGCAATTAGGGCTGGCATCATTCCTGATAAAGCAAAAATAACGGCTAATGTAATGCCACCTGTAAATGCTAACTATGAACTTGGAGCAAAGGAAATTATTACTTCAAGTTTAATTTCTACTGCTGGGTTGGCTGCTGTTTCCAAAACAACAGGGTTATCACCAATCAATGGTTTAAAAACAATTGCTAATTATTTTAGATATAATTTAGTTTCGCCACCGCTTGAAACAACAGCAGAAACCGCCCAAGCAGCGGAACTAGCACCGTTATTGTCATCAGGTGAAACAGCAATGCTAACCACTGCTGGAGAAGAAGAAATCATTGGCGCTGAAACAACAGTTAGTGCAACATTAGCTCCCGAAACATTAGGATTATCAGTTTTAATAGGATTAATCATTGTTGGTACTACCTCATTAATTTGATGATTAAATGATTCTAGTTCACAATTAATTAGAAATAAACCACATAGTCAATATAATGAAATTGAGAAATATTATAAAGTTTTCCACGATCAATTAAAAATAGGAATTAATTTATCTAAATGAAAGAAAATAAGTCAAATTTATTATCAATATTATAATAATTATCAAAAATTTTCACATATGGTTAAAAAAGAAATTATTGATTTTTATAGAGAAGATCATAGTGGTTGGGGTGGAAGTATTAACGAAAATGATATTGATATTTTAATTAAAGTATTATTTAATAATTTTAATGAAATAAATAATAAATTTGTTGTAAATTCTGTTGGTGGTTGAAAAATTGTTACAGATACAAATGGTAGTTATTTTCTTTAATTTTGTCGAAAACTCTTGATATTTATAAAATATACCTAAAATTAGGTATATTTTTAATATATAGAGGTAAATAAATGATGAAAAAAATAATTACAGAATTAATAAATAGCTTAACAGATGATCAATTTTTAGAATTTTATGAAAAAATAAAACAACAAGCAGACTTAATTAAAAAACAAAAACGTTTAAATGAAATTGATCAAAAATTTAGAGATAAAGGCATTATATGTCCTAATTGCAAATCTTTTCATTGTGTTAAAAATGGTCATAATTCCGAAGGAAAACAAAAATATTTATGTAAAAAATGTCGTGCTAGTTTTGATGCATTTCGTCATCATTTTACTTATTGAAGTCATTTAAATTATGAACAGTGAAATTTATTAATTCAAATTTCATTGTTAGGACAATCTAGTAAAATAATTTCTCGTTTTATTAAAACAACCCCAAAAACCGCTTGATATAATCGACAAAAATTAATGCAATCAAAACAATTAGAAAATACACAGTTAAAATTTAAAAAATTAAATGGTCAAATCCAAATGGATGAAACATTTATTAAAGAAATTCATAAAGGCAATTTTAAAGATAAATTTGATAAACGAAAAACTCATCTCGATCCATTTTCAACTGATACCAAATGCTGTATTCAAATGGCAGTTGATAGCAATAATAATATTTTTGTTCAATCCACCAATACCAAAAGATTACAAAAACAATGGATTATTGAAAATATGAATAAGCAACTAATTAAAGAAAAATCAATAATTATTTCTGATATGCAACCACTATATTTATTAGTAGCAAAACAAACAAATTATACTCTATATTCCACCAAAACTAGTACAAACCCTGATACTAGTTATCAAAAGTTAAATAAGATTAGTAAATTACAATCCAGTCTTAAAGAAGCCTTAATTCATTATCATGGTTTGGGTTTCACTAATATTCAAAATTATTTAAAGCTCTGAAAATGAAAATACCAACACAAAGGTTTAACACCAAACCAACAATCAACGGTATTATATTTTAACGTTTAAAAAATTTAAAGCAAAATCATAATCTTACACAAAATTAGTTTTCAAATTGTCATATTGATGATTTTTTTTATTTCATCAAGAGTTTTCGACAAAATTAAAGGTTATTTTTTAATGGAATAAAAATAATTTTGGTAAAATACCCCCCTTTTGACTTAAATTTACTTTTTACACCAAAAAATAATAAAAATTTATTTTGGAAAAATATTTTATTTTATTAAAAAATAAAAAAATATCTTTAATTTTGTCGAAAACTCTTGATATTTATAAAATATACCTAAAATTAGGTATATTTTTAATATATAGAGGTAAATAAATGATGAAAAAAATAATTACAGAATTAATAAATAGCTTAACAGATGATCAATTTTTAGAATTTTATGAAAAAATAAAACAACAAGCAGACTTAATTAAAAAACAAAAACGTTTAAATGAAATTGATCAAAAATTTAGAGATAAAGGCATTATATGTCCTAATTGCAAATCTTTTCATTGTGTTAAAAATGGTCATAATTCCGAAGGAAAACAAAAATATTTATGTAAAAAATGTCGTGCTAGTTTTGATGCATTTCGTCATCATTTTACTTATTGAAGTCATTTAAATTATGAACAGTGAAATTTATTAATTCAAATTTCATTGTTAGGACAATCTAGTAAAATAATTTCTCGTTTTATTAAAACAACCCCAAAAACCGCTTGATATAATCGACAAAAATTAATGCAATCAAAACAATTAGAAAATACACAGTTAAAATTTAAAAAATTAAATGGTCAAATCCAAATGGATGAAACATTTATTAAAGAAATTCATAAAGGCAATTTTAAAGATAAATTTGATAAACGAAAAACTCATCTCGATCCATTTTCAACTGATACCAAATGCTGTATTCAAATGGCAGTTGATAGCAATAATAATATTTTTGTTCAATCCACCAATACCAAAAGATTACAAAAACAATGGATTATTGAAAATATGAATAAGCAACTAATTAAAGAAAAATCAATAATTATTTCTGATATGCAACCACTATATTTATTAGTAGCAAAACAAACAAATTCTACTCTATATTCCACCAAAACTAGTACAAACCCTGATACTAGTTATCAAAAGTTAAATAAGATTAGTAAATTACAATCCAGTCTTAAAGAAGCCTTAATTCATTATCATGGTTTGGGTTTCACTAATATTCAAAATTATTTAAAGCTCTGAAAATGAAAATACCAACACAAAGGTTTAACACCAAACCAACAATCAACGGTATTATATTTTAACGTTTAAAAAATTTAAAGCAAAATCATAATCTTACACAAAATTAGTTTTCAAATTGTCATATTGATGATTTTTTTTATTTCATCAAGAGTTTTCGACAAAATTAAAGAAAAATATTGTATTATTTTTAGATTAATAGTATACTATGAGTAAGGAAAAATATTTTTCCTAAATCTCTAAAGTAAACAGAATAATTATATTTTTAAGGGTTTATTATTACAATACCATCTCTCCCCTTTAGGTTATCTCTTATCTTTTCTTTTTATATAAGTTACCATAAAATAATTTAAAATATAAACCCTTATTTTCGCCAATATAATTATTCTTGTTTTCCAAAAAGAAAAAAAGAGATTACTTGTTTTCCCGACAGGTAATCTCTTTTAATTTGTAATATTAATTTGTTCAAGAAATTGAAATGTTTTTTTACCAATAATTACCTTTTTTTCCGTTTCACCATCAAGCGTATAAAGCACTTTATTAAAAAAACCATTAATATCAATCCCAATAATTTGTGTTAAGGCAATTGCTTCATCTAAAAAGAAGATTGTGTGATCATTAACTTTAATTCACAAACTATTATTAACTAACGTTTGAATAATTAAATAGCTAAGAATTAAAACGTAATTACAAATTGCAATAATAACATATAAATAAACTAAAATATTAGGAATGTTTGTTAAGGTCATTAACAAAATATAATTAATAATAATAAACACATTAATTGGTGTTAAAACAAAATAAATTGTCACAAAAATAAAAATTAACATTTGTTTTCAGCGGTATTCTTTGTTAAACTGGTTGTTTTCCTTTTGTTTTTGATAATGTAAAAAAAAATAAAATATGAAAGGTGTATAATGCAAGAATTAGAATTAAACTAAAAATTAAAATAATATGTATTGTCATTTGTTATATCCCCTTCTGTTGTCATACTTTAAAAATTGTCATTGATATTTTAACATCATTTGTAATAAAACGATAAATTTTTTCATTTGTACTAATAAAAAAACCAATTTGATATAAGCCATTAAGATTAAAAACACTAGGTAAAGCAAAATTAATATCTTTTAATCAAATTATTAACTTTTGTTGTTTTGCCGTAATTACTAATCGATAGTTAGTAATATAAATATCACCACTAATTGTTTCACTTCCGGTGGCGGAAGTAAGATTCAGATAGCCTGGAAGATTTTCAATATGATATTGCAGGTCAACTGCTGGTCTTAAATAATATGCGTTTTGATTAAGTTCTTTTTTCTTTATAATTTCATAGCTCGTAACTTTTGCATGATAATAACATCTTTCATTTTTAGGTAATTCATAGCTAATTGTAATTTCAGTTAATGAATTATTTAAAAATGAAAGATTATTATCAATATCATTTTGTAATACTTGGTTTTTTTGCTTAAATTGTTTGATTTTTTGTTGTTGAAATAATGCTAGAATTAAAACAATAATAATTGCCAATCCTAAAATACTTCCAAATAAAATGATTCCAATTCAATAACTATTCATTATTTTTTCACATCTTATATATTGAATATGGGATTTCAAAACCCTTTACAATAATCATAAAACGTTTTTGTTCGATATATAGATAAAACCCTTGTAATAAAGTATTATTGATGCGAAAAATGCTTAATTCGATATTATCAATCTTGTTTAAATCTCATATTGTTATAATTTCATTATTAATAATTAATATTCGTTGGTTAGTAAGGAAAAGATGACCTGTTTGAAAGGGAACTTGTTCAATTAGCTTGATTTTTTTGCCATAACCATAACCAACAGTGATTCCATTATCAAAAGGAATTTGATATTTTGATTGTGGTTGATAAGAAACTTTTGGTGATTGCCGATGAAGATAAATTGTAACTGGGGTATTACTAAATCCTTTTTCACCAGGTTGTAATTTAAATTTAACGTCAATTTCTTGTAATTGTAACATTGCAAGGTTATTGTTAATGTATTCTTGATTATCTACTTCTAACTGTTTATAAATTTCATAGAACAAATGTTGTTTTTTACGATAAAACCATATAAAAAAACTAATAAAAATAATTAATAAAACAAGAAAAATACTAATTATAATTCATCCTAATGTTGTCATTGTCATCCACCTTCTATTTTAAAATATTAATTCCATTATTAAAATTATTAATAAAGGTTTGTAACATTAATTCTTCCGCTGAATTTCGTGGTTGTTCAAACCGATTATAATAATAAATATTAATTAATTCTTTTGTTTTTTGGTTTAATTTATCATAGTATTTTTTATCAATTAAAAAATGGGTTCCTTGATTAATAATAAGACTAGAGATAAAATTTTGTCATTGTTTTTCATTTTTAATTTTTTCTTCTCATTCAGTAAAATAAGTATTAAAAATGCGATTATTTTTATGATAAATAAAATGAACCCCGCCATTTTTGTCATGGTTAACTAACCGACTATATAAGATTTTATTTGGTAAAAATGGATTATTAGGTGAGTTAATCGCTTGGAAGGTAATTGGGGTTAGTTGTACTAATAAAATATCATTTCAAGTAAGAGTATGAATTTCTTTTGGTAAGATGATTTTTTTAACTACATAATTACGATTTTTATTATCAAGATCATTAATTAAACGATATAATTCTAACTCATAAATTAAATGTAATTTCATAATTCGTCGTAATTTAAGAGTTAAAATAACTTGTTCCGCAACACTTAAATGGTGATAAAAGGCTAAATAAGTTTGATATACTTCTTGGTGATCAATTAAGTTATCATTAATATTTATTAAGAGAGCTGCTAATTGAGGTGAAAGCTCTTTTTCTTGTACTAGATATTCATTAAGATGGTTTTGACAAAAAACATTAAATGCATAAGGCACTTGGCCTTCGCCTGTTATGTCTAAAAACGGTGTTTTAATGTTTTTAAAAAAGTGTTTTGAATGATAACGATCTAAAAAATAGCAATTTTTACTTGTATTAAGTGGATAAAGGTGGTGTTCAGCGACTTTATTGTTGCAGTCTTGTAAAATACAAGTTTGGTTTGCACATTCTTGCAAAACACGTTGATAATGGGTTGTTTCTTGTTGAAGATACGCTTCTTTTAATGTTGGGTCCCCTACTGCTTGTAAAATTGAAATATATTCTTCCCATTTCTTTTGTGAATTTAATACTTTTGGTTTACAACAAGTTTCATATTTTTGTTTACTTAAACAAATACAATCTTCATCATTAGCAAAAGTAAAAATTGGGCGGTAATATTTATGCAAGTAATCTAATTGATCATCATCCAAATAATAACTTTTTAGTAATGCATCAAACATTGCTTGTTCTGACCCTTTTAAATTATGCTCTAATTGTTTTTCTAATCCATCTTGCATTTATGAATCCCCTTCTTAGTTAATGTTCTTTAAAATAATTATAAACTTATCTCTTTAATTTTACTATAAAAAAGCGCTTTAACTAAAGTAAAGCGCTCAAAGGCAACATATAGATTTTTCTGCAATAATTTCAATTATATTTTATTATTTTGATAATTTTATAAACAAACTACTTTTACGAATAAAAGCAACATTTTGGACCGTTAAATGATTATACAATTATAAAGTGTATTAATTGAAATTACCGCATAGTTTTGTAGTCTTTTACAAGGGAAACATATAATTAAAAAAATAATTAATTATTAAGATTGGACTATATTAATAACTAATTAGTCTTTATGTAACTTGTTTAACTACGTAAATATTATATTTTATTTGCAAAATTTTTGCAAGTATTTTTTAATTTAACAAATAATTTCTTTAATTTTGTCGAAAACTCTTGATATTTATAAAATATACCTAAAATTAGGTATATTTTTAATATATAGAGGTAAATAAATGATGAAAAAAATAATTACAGAATTAATAAATAGCTTAACAGATGATCAATTTTTAGAATTTTATGAAAAAATAAAACAACAAGCAGACTTAATTAAAAAACAAAAACGTTTAAATGAAATTGATCAAAAATTTAGAGATAAAGGCATTATATGTCCTAATTGCAAATCTTTTCATTGTGTTAAAAATGGTCATAATTCCGAAGGAAAACAAAAATATTTATGTAAAAAATGTCGTGCTAGTTTTGATGCATTTCGTCATCATTTTACTTATTGAAGTCATTTAAATTATGAACAGTGAAATTTATTAATTCAAATTTCATTGTTAGGACAATCTAGTAAAATAATTTCTCGTTTTATTAAAACAACCCCAAAAACCGCTTGATATAATCGACAAAAATTAATGCAATCAAAACAATTAGAAAATACACAGTTAAAATTTAAAAAATTAAATGGTCAAATCCAAATGGATGAAACATTTATTAAAGAAATTCATAAAGGCAATTTTAAAGATAAATTTGATAAACGAAAAACTCATCTCGATCCATTTTCAACTGATACCAAATGCTGTATTCAAATGGCAGTTGATAGCAATAATAATATTTTTGTTCAATCCACCAATACCAAAAGATTACAAAAACAATGGATTATTGAAAATATGAATAAGCAACTAATTAAAGAAAAATCAATAATTATTTCTGATATGCAACCACTATATTTATTAGTAGCAAAACAAACAAATTCTACTCTATATTCCACCAAAACTAGTACAAACCCTGATACTAGTTATCAAAAGTTAAATAAGATTAGTAAATTACAATCCAGTCTTAAAGAAGCCTTAATTCATTATCATGGTTTGGGTTTCACTAATATTCAAAATTATTTAAAGCTCTGAAAATGAAAATACCAACACAAAGGTTTAACACCAAACCAACAATCAACGGTATTATATTTTAACGTTTAAAAAATTTAAAGCAAAATCATAATCTTACACAAAATTAGTTTTCAAATTGTCATATTGATGATTTTTTTTATTTCATCAAGAGTTTTCGACAAAATTAAAGAATAATTTTATGTAAAAAATAATAAAAAAGATTAAACTTTTTCTTTAATTTTGTCGAAAACTCTTGATATTTATAAAATATACCTAAAATTAGGTATATTTTTAATATATAGAGGTAAATAAATGATGAAAAAAATAATTACAGAATTAATAAATAGCTTAACAGATGATCAATTTTTAGAATTTTATGAAAAAATAAAACAACAAGCAGACTTAATTAAAAAACAAAAACGTTTAAATGAAATTGATCAAAAATTTAGAGATAAAGGCATTATATGTCCTAATTGCAAATCTTTTCATTGTGTTAAAAATGGTCATAATTCCGAAGGAAAACAAAAATATTTATGTAAAAAATGTCGTGCTAGTTTTGATGCATTTCGTCATCATTTTACTTATTGAAGTCATTTAAATTATGAACAGTGAAATTTATTAATTCAAATTTCATTGTTAGGACAATCTAGTAAAATAATTTCTCGTTTTATTAAAACAACCCCAAAAACCGCTTGATATAATCGACAAAAATTAATGCAATCAAAACAATTAGAAAATACACAGTTAAAATTTAAAAAATTAAATGGTCAAATCCAAATGGATGAAACATTTATTAAAGAAATTCATAAAGGCAATTTTAAAGATAAATTTGATAAACGAAAAACTCATCTCGATCCATTTTCAACTGATACCAAATGCTGTATTCAAATGGCAGTTGATAGCAATAATAATATTTTTGTTCAATCCACCAATACCAAAAGATTACAAAAACAATGGATTATTGAAAATATGAATAAGCAACTAATTAAAGAAAAATCAATAATTATTTCTGATATGCAACCACTATATTTATTAGTAGCAAAACAAACAAATTCTACTCTATATTCCACCAAAACTAGTACAAACCCTGATACTAGTTATCAAAAGTTAAATAAGATTAGTAAATTACAATCCAGTCTTAAAGAAGCCTTAATTCATTATCATGGTTTGGGTTTCACTAATATTCAAAATTATTTAAAGCTCTGAAAATGAAAATACCAACACAAAGGTTTAACACCAAACCAACAATCAACGGTATTATATTTTAACGTTTAAAAAATTTAAAGCAAAATCATAATCTTACACAAAATTAGTTTTCAAATTGTCATATTGATGATTTTTTTTATTTCATCAAGAGTTTTCGACAAAATTAAAGAACTTTTTTAAAAAATGATAATTCTTAATTTTTTATGAATTATTTTGGTATATTAATCATATTAATTTTTCAATTTTGACCATCTTCAACAAAAAGGTCAATTAAAGGTTGGGGAATGGTCAATTCCTTAATGCTTGCTAAGTCAAGCACAGTATTAATCGTTTGTTCGGCACTTGTTGCTACTTTTGTTAGCCATTGGGGTTCAATAATTAATTGACGGCCAATTGCAACTAATGATAACCCGCTTTCTAGCCCTTTTAAAGCATCTTCTGGGGTACAAACACCTCCAACTCCAATCAAAGGAATTTTACCTTGATAACCCTGTAAAATGCTAGTGATTGTTGGAGTAGGATTTTCTTTATTACGCATAATTTTTCGTCATAAATATGATAATGAAATGTGAATGTAGTCTAAAGGGAATTTAATTAACTGATCCATTAATTGATAAGTATCTTCTAACGTGATGCCTGGTTCTTCAATTTCTTCTGGTGAAATTCGATAACCTAAAATAAATGGCTTTGTTGCATGAGTTTTAATAATATCACTAACTTTTGCAACAATTGCTAGTGGAAATGCCATTCGTTTTGTTAAGTCAGCACCTCATTGATCAGTTCGTTGGTTTGAATGGGGTGAAAAAAATTGCTGGATCAAATAAGTATTAGCACCATGGATCTCAACCCCATCAAATCCAGCTTTAATTGCTCGTAACGTAGCTGCTCCAAAATCCGCAATAATTGTATTAATTTCTTCATTCGTCATTGCTCGTGGTTCAATTGCTGTTGGTCGTAACGATTTAATCGCACTAGCAGATAATGGTTGTTGCTCAAGAAGCGTTGCGGCTGGACATTGGCGCCCACCGTGGTGAATTTGCATAATAGCAATACTATTTTCTTGATGGATAATATTAGCTAATTTTGCTAAATTTGGAATATATTTATCATCATCAATTGCTGGTTGACCAATAAAAGCTTTACCATTACGATTAACATAACTACACCCAGCAATGACCATTCCTAAATCTTTCGCACGGGCTTGATAATAATTTAATTCATCAAGGGTATATTTGCCGTTTTCAAAACCAGAAAAAGTGGTCATTGGACTCATTACAATGCGGTTATTAATGGTTACTCCGTTTGGAAAGGTAAATGGTTCAAATAAAGGTTTAAATTTCGGATTCATTGTTGTTTCCTTCCTAATTGTTAATTATTTTATTTATAATAATATCATATAACTTAACAAAGTTATTACAAGTAGCTTCTAATATTTGCCAGTTTTACTTGTGTTACTTTTGTCCTTTTATAATAATAAAATATGTTAAGATATCTTCTAAGGGAGGAGTTTATGAAAATTTTATTAGTTGGTGCTCAGGGAAAACTGGGTCAAAAACTTATTAATGAGCTTATTAATAATAACAACGTTATCATTACGGAATTCACCGGAAATGCGAGTGATTTTGATAATCTTAAAGCCCAAGCCCATGGCCAAGATGTTTTAGTTTCAACTGTTGGGGCACATCGTGTTGAAGAATTAGTTCTAATTGCAAAAAATATGATTACAATTGCAAGTGAAAATCAGCAACGAATTGTTTGAAGTGGTGGCGCTGGTTCATTGTGAACAAATGAGCATACAAGGTTAATTGATATTCCTGTGAATGATTTTCCTGCTGAATTAGCAGCTTGAAAACCTGCTGTTTATGGTCATTATGAAGTATTAAAATTATTGCAAAATAGTAGTGTCACATAGTCATATTTATCACCAGCCTTGGATTTTGAAGATATTCCACCACGAGGGTTATATCAAACTAAAACTAGTGATGATGCTTTATATAATGCTAGTGGTGATAGTTTTGCAAGTTATATTAGTGGGGCGAAAGCATTAGCAAGTGAAATTATTAAACCACAATATTTACACCAACGTTTTACGATTGTTGAAAATTATTAAAATTAAAAAAACAAACTATTTAAAATAGTTTGTTTTTTTAATTTTAATTTATGACCAAATTATTTAACTGATCATTTTAATAAATTTATGTAACTCAACTAAATTAAAAACAACACATAAAAATAATATGTAGAAATTAACTTATTACTTTATAAAGTCAGATTTTTAACTAATAATTTATAAATCCCTTGAGAATAATCTGATGTTATTAAAACATAAAAATATTCGTCTAATATTTTATCATTTGGAGAATGACCGCTATTAACTTCGCTAGCAGGTTTGAAAAAATGATCTTCGCCATCACGTTCTGCTTGATGAACTCCAATTGCTTTAACTTGTGGAATAGTGCTAATAGTTTCTTTATTAATGTAATCTAAAACAAGTTTATTATGGTTTGTTTTATTGAATGAATCCAAGATTTGATGTGCGTATCAATAAAATCCTAGGTTTTCTAAAGTAATATTTGATTTAAATTCTCGATCATAATAATTAATATCTTTTGCATCAGATTTATAGTCAACTATTATTTTATTTTCAAAACCACCTAAAATTTGATAAGCATTAAAATATTGTTTCACTTCATATGTGTTAAAGTCTATATTTGAATATTTTTCACCATCAATTTCAGCTGATACTAATACTTCTCAACTATAATTTCCATAATTATCAATTTTTTCAATTGTGACTTTTTGGCTTAAAAATTCAATGTTTTTAGCAAAGGCCAACTTCTTAATAAGAGAAGGGGCACTACCAACACCGCCAGTTCTTTTACCAGGAAAACCTGTTTGATAAAATTGTGATTCAATATTTACTTTATCAAAAGATACAACATTATTTTTATGTACAAAGTTTCGCATTTCGTTAACAAAATCTGTTAAAACTTTTGTTTCATCATGTGTTTGTGTTAAAGGTTTTCCGGTACCATCATTATATTTTCCTGTCTCAAATACCATAGCAAAATTTTGGGTTCCTTATTGTTCAGCATTTATTATTTTATTAGATAGTTCTTCATTGTTCTGATAAGGATTAATATTAACTACACTTGCAGCAGATGCAGCAATTATAGCTGGGCCTAAAATAGCTAGTAATTTCTTCATTACTTGTGCCCTCCTATCAGCAGAATTTTATCTGCTTAATTTATTAATATTTTTATTAGAAATCTTTAATTTTGTCGAAAACTCTTGATATTTATAAAATATACCTAAAATTAGGTATATTTTTAATATATGGAGGTAAATAAATGATGAAAAAAATAATTACAGAATTAATAAATAGCTTAACAGATGATCAATTTTTAGAATTTTATGAAAAAATAAAACAACAAGCAGACTTAATTAAAAAACAAAAACGTTTAAATGAAATTGATCAAAAATTTAGAGATAAAGGCATTATATGTCCTAATTGCAAATCTTTTCATTGTGTTAAAAATGGTCATAATTCCGAAGGAAAACAAAAATATTTATGTAAAAAATGTCGTGCTAGTTTTGATGCATTTCGTCATCATTTTACTTATTGAAGTCATTTAAATTATGAACAGTGAAATTTATTAATTCAAATTTCATTGTTAGGACAATCTAGTAAAATAATTTCTCGTTTTATTAAAACAACCCCAAAAACCGCTTGATATAATCGACAAAAATTAATGCAATCAAAACAATTAGAAAATACACAGTTAAAATTTAAAAAATTAAATGGTCAAATCCAAATGGATGAAACATTTATTAAAGAAATTCATAAAGGCAATTTTAAAGATAAATTTGATAAACGAAAAACTCATCTCGATCCATTTTCAACTGATACCAAATGCTGTATTCAAATGGCAGTTGATAGCAATAATAATATTTTTGTTCAATCCACCAATACCAAAAGATTACAAAAACAATGGATTATTGAAAATATGAATAAGCAACTAATTAAAGAAAAATCAATAATTATTTCTGATATGCAACCACTATATTTATTAGTAGCAAAACAAACAAATTCTACTCTATATTCCACCAAAACTAGTACAAACCCTGATACTAGTTATCAAAAGTTAAATAAGATTAGTAAATTACAATCCAGTCTTAAAGAAGCCTTAATTCATTATCATGGTTTGGGTTTCACTAATATTCAAAATTATTTAAAGCTCTGAAAATGAAAATACCAACACAAAGGTTTAACACCAAACCAACAATCAACGGTATTATATTTTAACGTTTAAAAAATTTAAAGCAAAATCATAATCTTACACAAAATTAGTTTTCAAATTGTCATATTGATGATTTTTTTTATTTCATCAAGAGTTTTCGACAAAATTAAAGTTAGAAATACAATTGTTTATTTGAAAAATATGTTATTATCTAATTTTGTTCAGTTTTAATTGTAAAATTATTTATAATTTGGTGATAAATTTCATCAAAAACAGGTGGATTCATTTTAAGATATTCTTTTACTTGTTCGCGGCCTTGTCCTAATTTATTATTTTGATAAGCATATCATACTCCTGTTTTTTCTAAAATATCATATTTCACTGCTAAATCAATTAATTCATAATATTTATCAATTCCTTCATTATAGTTAATATCAACGATTGCTGTTTTAAAGGGTTGTGAAACTTTATTTTTTACAACTTTAATTTTAACTTTATTCGCAGTGGCGATCCCAGCGGTAGTTAACGTTTCTGTTCGGCGAACATCTAAGCGAACGGAAACATAAAATCGTAAGGCACGACCACCGGCTGTTGTTTCGGGACTTCCAAAGAAAACGCCAATCTTTTCACGAATTTGATTAATAAAAATAACACTGGAATTTGTTTTATTAATTACACCATTTAATTTTCGTAACGCTTTACTCATTAGACGAGCTTGTGCCCCAATGGTAACATCACTCATTTCCCCATCTAATTCTACTTTTGGAACTAATGCTGCAACTGAATCAATCACAAATAAATCAATTGCATTTGATTTAACAAGGGTTTCTAGAATATCTAATGCTTGTTCACCAGAATCAGGTTGGGCAATAATTAATTCATCAATGTTAACACCTAATTTTTTGCATAATTTGGATCTAAAGCATGTTCGGCATCAATAAAAGCCCCTCTTCCCCCCTTTTTTTGTGTTTCAGCAATGGCATGTAATGATAATGTTGTTTTTCCAGATGATTCTGGTCCAAAAATCTCAATAATTCGTCCTTTTGGATATCCACCAACACCAATTGCTTCATCAAGTAATAAACTACCTGTTGAAATTGCTTCAATGGTTAAGTTACTTTTATCTCCCAATTTCATAATGGCACCTTTACCATATGCTTTTTCAATTTCTTTCATTACATTTTGTAAGATTTCATCTTGATCAATAGTCTTGGCATTATCAGAATTTGTTTTATTATCTTCTTCCATTTGTAACGCTCCTTCCTACTTAGTTTTATCTATTTTAATTAATGATTCCTTTTTTATTTTAAAATAATTTGTAAAAGATGGTTAATAATTGTTTCAGCGGCAATAAGTTTTATTTTTTCTCGTGGTCAAGTTGGATTTAATGATAATTCAACTGTCGTTGGTTGATTTTGATAGACAGTTGTGGCAAAGATGGTTCCAATTGGTAATTTTTCTAATTTACCAGGACCAGCATTACCAGTAAAACTAACAGCAAGATCGCTGTTAAATTGGTTTTGACAAGCAATTGCCATTGCTTCTGCGGTTTGTTTTGAGACAACCCCATATTGAGTGATAATCGCTGCTGAGACATGACCAATGTTAACTTTAACATCATTGGTATAAGTAACAATACTTCATATGAAAACTTGACTAGAATTAGGAATATTTGTTAAAAGATGACTAAAAAGACCACCCGTTATTGATTCATATGCTGCGATTGTTAATTGTTTTTGTTGTAATAATTGAATTAATTTTTGTGTAATTTTCATTGTTTACCTCAAAAACTTTCTTTAATATTATACATTTATATAATATAATATGTAAGTAATATTAAATTGTCAGAGAAAGAATATCGTTAGAAAAGAGGACTTAAAATGAATTGAGCTAATCGTATTACATTAATTCGAATTTTTTTAATACCAATTATTATTGTGCTCATGGTAATTGTTCCGTTTCCAGGAACATCACTATATCATGGTTGAGACCAATGGTTAACAATTAATGGACCTAATGTGACCTATTCGTTACCAATTAGTTATTTAATTGCTGGAATATTATTTATTGTTGCTAGTTTAACTGATTTATTAGATGGTTATATTGCTCGTCGTTATAATCAAGTTACTACTTTTGGAAAGTTTTTTGATTCAATTGCCGATAAATTATTAACAAATACTGTTTTAATTGTTTTTGCTTGTGCAAATATTATTCCTGTTTGAATGACAGTGGTTTTAATTGCTCGTGACTTTGTAATTGATGTTGTTCGTCAAATTTTAGCGTCACAAAAAGTAATAATGGCAGCTAATCAATTAGGGCGTGTTCGAGCAGCAGTTGAAATGTTTGGAATGATAATCTTATTCTTTATTGGTTTTCGTATGTTTGGTGGGCAAAGTTTAAAAACGGGACAATGAGATGAATTTGGGTGAGTAAATCAAATTATTATGATTCCAATGTATTTAGCAACAGTTTTATCATTATTAGCAGCTGGAAATTACATTTACTTAAATCGAAAAGCATTATTTGATATGACCGTGATTAAAAAACCAAAATTAGAAAGTGACCAAAATCAAAATGGCTAAAAAAATAATAAATAATTCAGAATGAGCGGTTGTAACAGGAGCTAGTAAAGGTTTGGGATATTGTTATTGTGAAGAGTTATTAAAACTTGGTTATAATGTTATTGCTGTTGCTCGTGATACAACATCTCTTGCTATTTTGTATGAAAAGTACCCCGACCAAGGAATCAAAATGATAAATTATGATTTAAGTAATTTAGATAATCCTTATCAGTTGTTTGCTGATGTAAAAGCAGAAAATGTTACGTTGTTAATTAATAATGCTGGTTATGGGGTATGAGGTTATTTTAATGAATCAAGTCTAGAACAAGAAATGAATATGGTTGATTTAAACATCAAGGCGTTACATATTTTAACAAAATTATTTGTGCAGCGTTTTATTGATCAAAATAAGGGTCGTGTGTTAAATATTGGTAGTTTAGCAGCCTTTACTCCTGCTCCTGTTTTTGCCAGTTATTATGCTTCAAAAGCTTATGTCTGAAGTTTGGGGGTTGCAATTAATACTGAGTTAAAGAAAACAAAATCCCCTGTTCGGGTAATTACCTTGTGTCCAGGTCCGTTGAAAACAGATTTTTGAAATCGAAGCAGTAATCAAAAAGAGGCAAAATATCATTCAACAGTAAAAGTAATGAAAACAGCAACATATGCTCGAAAAAGTTTAATGCGTGGTTTAAAAACAAAACGAAAAAATTACATTATCACAGGAAGTGTGAATAAGATGGTTAAAGCATTAACCAGATACGCACCACAAAGTTGTGTTTTAACATCAGTTTATAATTATCAAAAAAACCGAAAATAAAAGTTGAAGTTAACTTCAACTTTTATTTTTTTATCATCATATAATGTTTAAGATATCACCAGAAAATATTCTCCCCCATGGTCTACTACCAGTGGCAGCATAATTTCCAGAACCATAAAAATGAATTCGCATCATTAAATGTTTTAATTTTTTGTTTGTCATTGTTTCAACTTTTCCCCCAATTCAAGCATATAATGTAGCTGAACCAATTGTTTCTCTTTCTTCAATAATATTAAAATAATTTGATAATCAATTTTCTTATCAATTATTGGTCATATATTGTAAACTATGTTTACCTTTTGCATGCGTAAACATTCCAATTCCGGCAGATAAATTAGGTAATTCAACAGCTTTGTAAAGATATTTAAAGACAGCTAATGATTTTATGCCAGTATGGGCAGTTAAATCCATTCATTTTGTTGAAATTAATCATTTAATTTCCTCACCTTCACTTGCTAAATTTTTATTGTATTTTTCAATTGGTTGGATGTTAATTGCAATCTTATTTTTTTGTAACAATATTTTCTTTGATAAAACAACTGGTAGTTGTAGGTGCTAATAAACTGCTTGTTAAAAATAATAGTCATTTTTTCATTCTGTTTTCTCCCTGCCTTTTTCTTATTTTTTATAAAATTTAGAATAAAGGATGAAGTAGGAAAAATCAACTCTTATTAAAGAGTTGATTTTTTTATTTAAAAATTAACTTTAAAAATTAAATATATTGGTTCTACAATTATTTAATTTACAATTATATATTTTTAGTGGAAGGTTCCCCAACATGACATTTTGTCAGTAAAGAAACCACTAGAACTGTTAACTTGTTTTTTGCGATTTTGTAATTAATGATTTTGATTAAGATAAACAGATAATGCTGTATTCATAACTTTTAATTAACAAGAATAAAAATAAAATCGTGTGCGTAGGGGTTGATTAACTTTTAAGAACTGGGCAAGTATTTCTTAATTAATCTACTAGAGGGGACTTGATGAGGAGGTACTTACAACTACAAACACCTACAAATTGTAGAAAATTTTAGTTAATTTACCAAAAATTACCAAAATTATAGGAGGTTTATATGAAAAAGTTAAATAAAAAAACTATTAATAAATTAAATCAATTAATGCTTAAAAGTTATGCAGTCTCATTTGAAGATATGACTGATGAACATTGAGCATTAGGTAAACAGAATTAGGAGGAATTAAAAATGTCATATTGTATTGGTGATTACTTAAATGAAAAATGAATTAATAATAAAGCATTAAAAATTAGTAATAAAGATATTATTTATGCACAAATTGATAGTGATAATGAAAATTTAGAATTAAATTTATATCTTAAATTTGGTAATGAAGAGCGATGGGTGGGCAATGTTTTGTTGCCAACAAATTTTTACTTGAATTTGAAATGATATCAAATTAATGAAGTTAAAGGTTTAATTAGTGATTATTTAGAAGATGAATAAGCAGATTACGAGGTGATAAATTATGAATAAAAGATACTTATTAGTAATTAATACTAAATATACAACAAATACTTTATTTTTTTATACATTAGAAGAAGCAAAAATTACAGCGGAAGAAAACTCTTCTTTTAGAACAACTATTATTGATTTAGAAAATGAAAATATTAAATGACAAGGAGTTGAATAATAATGATGAATTTAAAAGATTTATTAAATGAAATGTTTGATAATTACCCAGATTGTTATAAAGATTATGGTTTAACAATTATGGATCGTTATGAAATTGAAGTTGAAAATAAAAAATTAACACCCGAAGAAATAGATAATTTAACTCATTTATATTTTGACAAACCTAAAAATAATTATATTGGAAATGAAGATAATGAAAAAGTTGATAAAATTGAGTAATTTATGTTTAAAATAATAGAATTATTTGCAGATATTGGCACTACTCGTAGAGCATTAGAACTTGCAAATATTCCACATAAAACTATATGATTTAGTGAAATTGATAATTATGCAGAACAATCATATCGAGCAATCTATAATGATTACAAAACACCAAACTTAAATGATATTACTAAAATTGATGTAGCAAATCTTACAAAGGAAAAAATTGACATTATTATTGGTGGTTGACCTTGTCAAGATATATCAAAAGCAGGTTTTTTAAAAGGAATGGATAAAGATAGTGTTACTAGGTCGAGTTTATTATGAGATACATTAAAAATCATTAAATTTTATAAACCTAAATGAATTATTAACGAAAATGTTGATAATGTATTAAGTGAAAAAAACTTTAAGAATATTCAAAAATATTGTGAATATCTTAATAATCTTGGATATGAAACAGATTATAAAATATTAAATGCAAAAGATTATGGAATACCACAAAAACGCAAAAGAATATTTATTATAAGTAAATTAAATGAAAATTGAATATGAAAATTCCCTTGACCAACTCAAAAACTATTAGAATATCAATTTAAAGATATTGTAAATTGAACTATTCCAGGTAATAAAGAAATTCCAAAAGGAACAACTTTCCATAATGGTTTTATTCGATTAAATGGTACACGTAATAGTTGAGATTATTGTCCAAATGCTGATGAAAAATTATATCCTACTTTAACTACAAAAGCAGATAGAACCAAAGTTATATTAAATGATAAATATCGTTATTTAACAACAGATGAAATGACTTTATTAATGGGTTATACATTAAATGATTTAGAAAAAATGTTAAGTGTTAATAGCAAAAGTCAAATTCAAAAACAATTAGGTAATTCAATAGTACCAAGTGTATTAAAATATATATTTTTAAATTTAGTAAAGGAGAATGAAAATGACAAAAACAGTTAAAGAATTAATTAAATGATTTGAAGAAAAATTAAATTTTCTTAATGAAAATGAGTATACATATTTAGATTTTGAAATTACAGATACAGAATTGGAAGAAACAATTGATATCTTACAAGCATATGAAAATGAACTTGCTGAAAAAGATAAAGAAATTGAATTACTAACTAAAAAATATAGTTTTGTTTCACAATATGCTAAAACAGCAGCGTTACATATTGAAGATAAATTATCAAGAAAGGAAGAAGATAATGAAAACATTTAAAGAATTAATAGATGAAATAACAATATATTATTCGGAAACATCATTTCCAGTTCCACCCTATCAAATTTTAGAATTAATTGAAGAATTTAAAATATTTTATGAAAATGAAATTAGTAGTGCAATTACAAATGAACAAATGACATCTGATTTTTTAAGAGATAAAATTGATGAAAAAGATAAAGAAATTAATAATTTAAAAACAAAACAATTATTTAAAGAAGATTTTAATGTTGCTGATTATTGTTGAGATAAAATAATTAAATTAAAAGATAATTCAAAATATGAGAAATTAACTAGTAAGGAGAAAAAATAATTATGAAATGCCCACATTCAAATTGTAAAGAAAAAGTATCATATACAATTGATAAAAAAGGTTTTGATAATAGAATATTAAGAACATATGCTTGTGAAAAACATTATCAAAATATAGTTAATAAATATAAACATTAAAGGAGAAAAACAATGGAAGAAACAGTTAAGAAATTAATTATAAAAATAAAACAAGAAATTAAATTATGTAATAGTGCTTTATCATTAAGAACATTAGAAGATTTAATAAATAAATATGAAAGTGAACTTATTGAAAAAGACCGTAAAATTGATTTGCTATTAACAGCAAATAGAGAAATTACTTATTCAAGCAAAAGTAGAGAATATAATCAACAACAATTATATAAAGAAAATTTTGATAGTTGATATCAATGCGATGAGTGTAAAACTTTATATGATGATAATTATTGTCCATCTTGTATGGAATGAATAGATATTAATGAATATACTTATGTTTTAAAAAATAATTCCGATTATGACAAATTAGAAAGTAAAGAGGCGGAAGAATAATGAGTGATACTGTTAAGAATACTGTTAAAAATGTAATATATCAATTTTCAATAAAAGGATCAGATTTTGAAAATTTATCAATGCTAGCGTTACCTATTAAAAATTGAATTGATGAAAACGGGCAGGAATTTGCAGATTTTATTATGCGACATCGTAATCTTTGAAATGCTACTAATTATGAAAATATCCATTTAAAAGATATGCCATCAGCGATGGATAAAGTTGATATATTATTTCGCGAACCACTACAATTAATTAAAAATTTTAAAGATGAATTAAATCGAATTCGTACTAATATTATTACATTTGAAAATTATTTACAAAATCATAAAATTGAAATTAAAAATAATATGACACAAGCACGAATCCAAAAACAAAAATAATTATTTAAAGAAGAAGAATTAAAAAAACAAGCATTAATTGAAGAAGCTAATAATTTAAGTGAAGATATGGGTCTTGATATGGATCAAATTCAAGATGAACAAGTTCGTGTAATGGAAAAAATTGAACAAATTGATAAATCACTTGATCCAAAACAATTAAAAAAAGTTGGTATTAATATAATTAAAGAAAAATTATTAGTTAAAGATATTGAAGTAATTGGAATTGATAATGATTTTTTAGAAAATGCTAATCAATATGAATTAAAGCAATTAATTAAATATTTAATTGTTGATGAGAAGTTATTTAAAAACACAATTAAAGCACAATGAGATACAAATACAGATACTAAATTAATTGGTATTAAAGGTATTAATTTTAAAATAAATAAAGGAGAAAAATAATATGGCAAATATTGTTGATTTTTTAAGAACAGATGTAGCAACTGATTGAATAAAAAGTAATTTTTCAGATGAAAATGAAATTAGAAGATTTAAAAGTAATATAGTTGCAATATCAAATAATAATGAATTATTACAAAAAGCAGACCCAAAAACAATTATGACTGCGTGTTATCAAGGAACATTATTAGGTTTACCAATGGAAAAAAAATTTGGTTATGCTTATGTAGTTCCATATAACGTATTATGTAAATCTAAGCTCCAAATTTATCTCTTGTTATTTTAATAATAACACTTTTTAAAAGAAGTGCAACTATTTTTTTAAAAAAATAAATTATTTTTAAATTTACCCTATTTTTGGCATATTTAAACACACTGAAAAATAATTTATTAAATTACTTCAAATAAACTTATCTAAAATTCTCTAAAAATACTTCTTTTGAAGTTCTTCAATTAAGAACGGGCCTTAATTTTTCATTTATAATATCGACTACTAAATCTATTTCTTGTTGCGTAACAAGATTAAAATCTGTCCCCCTACCATATCGTTTTCTAAATTCACGGTTTAGTCTTTCAATTAATGGTTTTTGATTAGGCGAAGCAGGGTCACAAAAATAAACATTAGAACCAGTAATCTTTTCCATTTCTTCAAACTTACTAAATTCTTTTCCTCTATCGGTTATTATTCCTTTAATTTTTCCAACTAAACCATTAATTCTAACTATATGTTTAAGTTTTTCTAAAACTTCATTAGCAGTATGTTCTTCTAATTTCATAGCAAAGTATTTTTTACTTGATTTCTCTGTAAAAACTAAACAACTAGATTGATGTTCTTTTCCAACTACGGTATCCATTTCAAATCAACCAACATCTGTTTCTTTATTTTCAATATCTCATATTGATTTAAATCTTTCATCTAATTTCCCACGATTATCAGGTCTTTTCTTTGTTCTATTTCTTCTACCACCATTTAATAAATTTTTCTTTAACAAACCCAAAAGACCTAAAAAAATTCATTTATAAAATGTTTTAAGACAGGCAGGAAATTTGATACCAAATTTTATTAAAAATCGCTGAATAATTTCTGCTGGTGAATCACCCAAAATATTAAATCGTAAATTTAAAAATTCTTGTTGTTCTTCTGTAAATGTAGGTATTTTTTTAATACACTTTTGTCGTTTTTTATAATAATAATCATGTGCCTCACGGGCATTATAATCTTCTATATTTGTAAATCTATTAATTTCTCTTTTAACAGTATTAATATCTCTTCCTGTTTGTCTTGATATTTCAGATAAATTAAGTGTGCCATTTTTCTTTTTGCAACTATCAGATAAAAATAAATCCTTAAAAAATCTTCGTTCATCATATTTTACATGTGTATAATCTTTCATTACTCTATATTTCCTCCAATTCTTTTATAAAAATAGTTATACATTAAATTTATAAAAAAGATAAATTTTCACATTTTTTTAAATTAAAATTATTGACAAATATATTATTAATTATATAATTATATTGTAACAAGCTCCAATTTATCTCTATATGCTTGTATACTAAAATAAAAAGTAAAGTAATTCTTTAATTTTGTCGAAAACTCTTGATATTTATAAAATATACCTAAAATTAGGTATATTTTTAATATATAGAGGTAAATAAATGATGAAAAAAATAATTACAGAATTAATAAATAGCTTAACAGATGATCAATTTTTAGAATTTTATGAAAAAATAAAACAACAAGCAGACTTAATTAAAAAACAAAAACGTTTAAATGAAATTGATCAAAAATTTAGAGATAAAGGCATTATATGTCCTAATTGCAAATCTTTTCATTGTGTTAAAAATGGTCATAATTCCGAAGGAAAACAAAAATATTTATGTAAAAAATGTCGTGCTAGTTTTGATGCATTTCGTCATCATTTTACTTATTGAAGTCATTTAAATTATGAACAGTGAAATTTATTAATTCAAATTTCATTGTTAGGACAATCTAGTAAAATAATTTCTCGTTTTATTAAAACAACCCCAAAAACCGCTTGATATAATCGACAAAAATTAATGCAATCAAAACAATTAGAAAATACACAGTTAAAATTTAAAAAATTAAATGGTCAAATCCAAATGGATGAAACATTTATTAAAGAAATTCATAAAGGCAATTTTAAAGATAAATTTGATAAACGAAAAACTCATCTCGATCCATTTTCAACTGATACCAAATGCTGTATTCAAATGGCAGTTGATAGCAATAATAATATTTTTGTTCAATCCACCAATACCAAAAGATTACAAAAACAATGGATTATTGAAAATATGAATAAGCAACTAATTAAAGAAAAATCAATAATTATTTCTGATATGCAACCACTATATTTATTAGTAGCAAAACAAACAAATTCTACTCTATATTCCACCAAAACTAGTACAAACCCTGATACTAGTTATCAAAAGTTAAATAAGATTAGTAAATTACAATCCAGTCTTAAAGAAGCCTTAATTCATTATCATGGTTTGGGTTTCACTAATATTCAAAATTATTTAAAGCTCTGAAAATGAAAATACCAACACAAAGGTTTAACACCAAACCAACAATCAACGGTATTATATTTTAACGTTTAAAAAATTTAAAGCAAAATCATAATCTTACACAAAATTAGTTTTCAAATTGTCATATTGATGATTTTTTTTATTTCATCAAGAGTTTTCGACAAAATTAAAGAAGTAATTTACTTTTTTTTATTTTGATGTAAAATATAAATAATAAAAAGAACCGCGATGGTTCTTTCATAGTTTTTATTTACTCTTTTATTTAATCATATTCATTAAATAATAGCAATTTTAGTATGCAAAAAGGAGTAAAAAATGAAAGAATTTAATCCAAATAAAGCAAGTTTGGCAACTTTTTATCGTAAAATAGAGCAATTTTGAGAAAATAAATCACCCAATAAACCATATACTTTGAATGATTTAACCAATGAATTCAATCTTTCTAACAGATGAAAGCACGAAAATTACAAGAGCGAAAAGATAGTTCCTTTACTTGAAAAACAAGTTGATAGAATTGAAAGTGAAATAATTAATTTTATGATGAAAACACCTGATGGTGCTAAATTATATTGACAGCGTGCATTTAATTATAAATATTCACTGCAAGAAAAAGAACTTGAAAAAGAATTAAACTTAAATAATCAGCAACCAATAATTGTTAATTTACAAACTGATATTAGAGATATTAAAAAAGAAAGTGATAATAATGCTTAATCATTTTACTTATTTGTTAGAAACTCCTTATTGATTATTACAAAATAGTAGTATTGGTAATAAATATCCCTTTGCTAAGAAATATGAGTTAGTTAATGAAATTAATCAAATTGGAACACGATATAGTGGTAAGACTATTTCAAATATTAAAATTTTTGGTGAATTATTAAAAATTAGTTTATTGATTAAAGAACCAATTTGTATCATTGCTAGTATGTATTGGAGTAAAGATTTAAAAGATAGTGTATTTCAAAATATATGAAATATGTTAGATGAAAATAATATTCCTTATACTATTAATTTATCAAATTTTACTTTTACTTTATCAAATGGTAGCAAAATATATTGTAAAGGTTTACATTCACCAAGTCGAAAAGAAAAATTAAAAGCTTTTGCTGATTTAAATAAATATAAATTAGTTATTGATTGAATAGAAGAATGTGATCAATTTCAACAAAAAGATTTAAGTGATTTAGAATTTGCTATTCGTGGTTATCAAAATAAAATAACAATTAATACATGTAACCCCGAAAGCTTAAAAAGATATATTGTTGGTTATTGTAATGAATTAATGCCTTTTAATGAAGAAATAATGCGTAGTAAATATGAACAAATTAATTATATCGAAAAATGAAATATGAAAATTATTATTCATTATTCTAGTTGAAGACTTAATTATGAATTACCACAAAATAAAGTTAATGAACAATTAAGATTAGAACAATTAGATA
Organism: Spiroplasma endosymbiont of Sarcophaga variegata; assembly: GCF_965178695.1. Taxonomy (NCBI): domain Bacteria; kingdom Bacillati; phylum Mycoplasmatota; class Mollicutes; order Entomoplasmatales; family Spiroplasmataceae; genus Spiroplasma; species Spiroplasma endosymbiont of Sarcophaga variegata. Next base: position 117,873 of record NZ_CBCXVU010000001.1, on the reverse strand, counting down.
TTGAAAGAGCAAGAGTATGGAGTTGAGGATTGCCTGGTAATACTAGTGGTTCAATTTTTGCAAGATATATTGATATTATGCAAGCAACAGATATTATTCAACCAACTAAATTATTAGGTGGTGTTGACTTAGCAAACTCTACTAGCCCCAAAGGGCATACAACAGCAGCGAGTTTTTGAATATATAATTCATTTGATAAAAAAGCCTATAAAGTAGCAGAATATGCACACTCAAATGCTACGCAACAATTTAAAGGACCATTAGAACAGGTTAAAGATATTTTAGAGTTTTACAACAATCAATTAAACCAATACTTTAATTTAATACAACAAGGAATATCAATTAATGTTGATGATAGTGCTTATGCAACATTAGAAAGTTTAAACCGAGAGAAATATAATTATACTTTTGGTCAATACATGAATTTTAAACCAGCACAAAAGCAGAAATTTAAAATAAGACATCGTATTGAAGCATTTACAATGTTAATAAATACTAATCAATTAAAATGATTATGAGAAAAATGTCCTGTAAGTAAAACCCAATATGAATTAATTCAATGAGAAGATAAACCAGATGCCAGAGAAGAGAGAATGTTAGATTTATATGATGATACATTTGATAGTGATTTTTATGCTTTACACTTTGAATTAGTTAATATGGTTAAACATAATAGTTCAGCAGATTATAAATTATGACAACAAAGGGAGTGAATAACTTAATGAAAAAAGATATTTATGTAATACATGATGAGCGTGTAATTAATGCAAAAAGACCATATATGTCTGTTTGTGGACAAGTTAAAAAAAGACTTTGTTAAGAATTAAAAAAAGATAATATCGCAATATGTAAATTAAATTTATATAACGAATATATTAAGAAATATCAAAAAGTTAAAGTATGTGTACAAGTTTTAGCAAATGAACCTAGTTTATTAACAGTAAATATTATTAATTATGCACTTATTTTAAAATTAAAGGAGCAAAATAACAATGAATAATACTTTTCCTAGTTTACCAAACTTAAATGATATTAATAGTGTTTTAAAATTTTATAATTATGATTGAACTATTAATTTAGCCAATATTATTGCTCGCCATCAAATGCGATTAATAAATGGTAAAGATATTTTATTTAAGTCGCATCGTAAAGATATTTTAGAAAAATTAAATTGATGATATGAAACTTATAAAATAAAAGAAAAATTAGATAAAAATGAATTAACAGCAAGTTTAATGGGCAAAACTATTTTTGGTTTATTAGAAACATCAGATGGAAATATTGATTTATGAATTAACCCTTTTAACTTTACATCTCGTGTAAGTAAAATAAATGAAATTGAACAAGGTGCTGATATTTGATTAAATTATCATCAATCAGATAGTGGTTTTATTTTAAATTTAATTTGTACCAAAGATAAAATAATTATTAAAGGTTGACCCAAAAATAATGAGGTAGTTGTTGGGCAAAGTAAAACAGAAATTAAAGATAATGTTAAACCTGTTTTAGTACAAGAATTTAAAAATAAATTAGGTATAGTACCTTTCTGAGAAATGATAAATGAACCTAATCCATTATTCTTATCAACATCAACTACATTAAACACATGACCTACAATGGCAAATTGTTATAAATTACAATTTGATTTAGAAGATAGTTTTAATATTAAATCAAAAGAAAGATGAGCAAATCGTACGCATTGATATGGAATATTAGATGATGATTTAATGACTGCTTATAACAAGGGTAATAAAAAAGTATTACAAGATGCTTTTGATGATATTTTTATTCAATCAGGTCAATCAGCAGTTGATGGTCAATTATCCCAATCTTTACAAGTAGTACAAGGTACACCAACCTTAGAAACATATACCGAAGACCAAAAAGCTATTATTGAACAAGTATACTTAGCATGTCATTTTTCTAGTCCTTTTGGTGATAAATCAGATAATGACCAAAATAAAACACAGTCATTATTAACTAAAACAAAAGACTTAGAAAAACAAGCATATTTACAAGCATATCGTAAGCAATACTATACTAAAATGTTTGATACTGTTTTAAAATATTATGGTTTATGAGATGGTGTTGGTGAACGAGAATATGGTTTTGATTTTATTAGTGCTAGTTTAGTTGACCAAATGCGACAAAATGAATTAATTACTGCTAGATTAGATAATGGCACATTGGAACCAATAAGAGCAATTACTGAATATGATAATATTGATGAATTAGAAGCAACTAAATATTTTGAAAAAGTAGAAGCATGACAAGATAAAATTCAAGCCAAAGAAATAGAACATAATAATAAATTAATGGAATATGATGAAACTGGTAATAATCAAAATGCAGTACAAGGTAGAACAGAAATTAAGGGGAATTAAAAAATGAGTAGAATTAACTTAGGGGTTATCTAAGAATTAAGAAGACAAGCCCACGATACTTTAATGGATATAAGAGAAGACATCCGAGATAATAGACATTGAATGGTATTTCCTTTTAATGTTTATAGCTCATATATACCTGATACTGAAACAGGTTGAAAACCTAATAATGCTAAACCTAGTGATTATGGTAGTTATTCAAGAATATTTGATAATATGGAAAGTACTATAGCTCAATGACAAGATAGTTTAAAAATAGTCCAAAAATATAAAGGTGAAGAAATTAATATTTTAACGATTGATGATTTTAATAAACAACCAATTAACTCAACTATATGAGTAAATAATGAAACACCTTTTGCGATAAAATTAAAAGATGAAAATAATAATATTTATTGAAAATTAATTGATGGTGAAAATATTTATGATATTAATAAAATGTTAGAATACTCAAATCAATATAAATTAAGTTATTTTATTAATAATGATAATAAAGCCGATAATTTTTATACCAAAGAAGTTAAAGTTGGTAAATATTGAGATGCTTATATGATTGATGATAGAAGTTCTATTCAATTTGGTGAAGCTAAATTTGAACAAGTATTTACCCAACAATCAACAGAAAGACAATATACTTTATTAATTTTAGATGAAGATGCTGAAAACTTAAATATTAATGATTATTATAATTTTTATACTGTATTTAATGACCGTGGATTAAATATTGGTGGTGGTGATATTAATTCTTCTCCACAAGATAGACAATGATTATATCCATCTAATGTTATTAATTATTATTCACCTTATGATGGTAGTTTTTTATGACAAGAAATTACATTTTCAAGTATTAATGACAAAATTAGTAATAGTGGTTTATCAGTACGACAATTTATACAAACAAGTGCCCCGGGTGAGGGTTATTGTTTTCCTAAAATAACTTATGATGAAAAACTAAATAAAGGTATTGTTGAATTAGATGAGATTTTATTAAAAGACCCGGGGGTTAGAGCAATGGCAGTTAAATTTTATGGTAATCCAATATTTTTTGATATGCCTGTTATTGGTAGACCAATTATTAAAGGTGAATTTAATAAAAAAGTAATGAATTCCCGTGATTTATTAATGTATAACATGTTTCCTGCACCACCTGATAAAATAAATACTTATGCATCACCCGAAGTAAGTTGATATAACATTCAAGGTATTCAACCAACAATGATAAATGGTTATGAAGATTGAAAAAAAGATATGGAAAGTAGATACGACTTTTGAAATCAAAAAAATAGTGAAGGTATTGTTATAACTGATAAAGCAAGTTCAACAGCAACTAATCCTACGGTTGGGACAACTATTCATAAAGAAGATAATGACTCTAAATTTTATTGGTCTAAAAATTGAATGATTACTCCACCAGATAAAATAAAAGTAAATAATGAAGATGTTAATAATATAATTAGTACCCAATCATCATCATATTTTAGAAGAAAAGATGAATTTGGTAATACAGTTGGACAAGTTCAAATTTAATATAATAAAATGGGTATATGTAATGTTTGAGATATTTTAAATATGAATAATTTTATTAATCGTCAAATTACCGTATTACCTTTAAACTATACACAAAAGTTAGTATTTAATCCTTTTACTATCCCAGGCGGAGTTGGTAAATTCTTAAATTTTATTTCATTTGGTATTCCCTGAGGATGAGTAATTAACCAAGATGAAAAAACTTGACCTAATTTTCAATGACTTAATGGCTTTATGAGTGCTAATATTTATAGTTTCTATAATGATGCCTTTTGGTCTGAAAAATCAAAAGGCAAAGGTTATTTACCATTTGAAATATTTAGAGAACAAGGGAATGATAAAGTCGGTGCTATTTTTGGAGCAAATGCTACTAGTTTAGGGTTTACAACTTTATTAACTGATAAAATACAAGGTAATGTTTTAAAAAAAGATGGTAAACCAACAGAACGAATAACTTATTCAACTTATAATTTAAAACAATTAAATCCTAAAACTAATCGCATATATTTAATTAATGAATTAGTAAGAGCAGTAGATGCTCAAACACCAGTTAGTGATAGTGAAAAAGATAGTGATTGCGAATTCTTACAAACACCTGATGGAACAAATTGTAGTTATATAATTGATATGTTTTCAATCCAAGCATTATATAAAGGTAATTTTGAAATTATCTTTTATGCTGATAACCCATATACTAATAATGAAGAAGATTATTTACGCTTATCAGTATGGAGTTTCAGAGGTAAAACAAAAAGTACTTTAAATAATTATTTACGCGATATGACAACTAATTATAAAACTAGTTTCTTATTACCACATAACTATGAAATACCAACGTTTAATTACCCTGAATATGTTCTCCCACCAGTACCATATAACTATCAACCTTATACAAAAGATATTTGAGATGCTAAAACAGGACAAGCATTAAAAACAAAAATTATTGTAAATCCACATTGTATTAATAGTGGTAATTTATTTTTAGATAATTTATATGATGCTTATTATGAAACTGAAATTGATTTAAGACAAATTGATCCAACAATTCAAAGTATTGATAAATTTATTAGTTCTTATAAAACAATAGAAATAAGTAATCTTAATAATTTACAAGTTAGATGTTTTAAACCTGATATAAAGCGATTTATTTATGATAGAGATGTTAATTTGTCTGCAGGTGAAAATAATTGCAATAATAGTCTAGGACTATTATCAAATGCTGTTTTAAAAAAAGAGGGATTATCTCAAAATACTATTATTAATTTTGATAATATAATAACTTTATATACAAAAAATATTACTAATGAACCTCAAATTTTTAACACAGGTATCGCTGATGATTTAGGAACTAATAATTATCACAGTGTTTATTGGACTGAAAAAAATAGTGGGGTTTTTCAATTTCTATTGCAAATTTCTAAGTTATATAGCACTGATGGTGATAAAGTTAAAGAAACATATTTACAAGGATATTATACTAATGATTTAAAATTAAAAATTAGATTTTCAAAAAAATTAAAACCAGAATTAAGATTTTTAGGTGGTGCTGGATATTGACCTTATTTTGGTAATGACAAAAATATAACAATAGACTTAAATTCTTTGGGTTTATTAGGTATGATAAATAATAGTGATAACCCAGTTAAAATTACAATTACACCAAGATAAAAAAAGAGATATTAAATCTCTTTTTTTATTCACCTTTAACTTTTAAATTACCTTTATCATCAATAATTAAATCAGGTTCTTGTGTATCTAAATTTCAACGATAAACTTTTATTCATAATGGAGACCAGGGTAAAGCAATATTAGTATATCGATTATTATTTAATCTTTTTGATAATTTTATATTATTAGAATTATCTTTATATATTATGTAGTACCATTTATTATCTACTACCTCACTAAATGGTTTTTCCTGTTTTGCTATTCATTCTAAGTTGTCTCTGATTTCTTGATTAGCAGTATTTATTTTATTCTTTTCTTTTAATTTTGCTAATTCTTTGGTTGTATATTCTTGTGGTGTATTACAAGCAACTAAACTTGTTGTGCTTGTTCCAATTAAAGTTATTGTTCCTAAAATACTTAATATTTTTTTCATTTTTATGTACCTTTCTATTTTTTGGTAATTTAATTAAAAATGGAAATAAGTTTTATTTCCATTTAATTACTTTTTAATTTTAACATTCTACTGCTGCAGCACCGGCAGCACCACTAATTGCACCTACTGCTGCCCCAGAAGCAGCTCCACCAAAAATAGTCCCAAAAAATCCAACTATACCTCTCCAACTATAGTACCAATACCTGGAATAACACTTCCTGCAAGAGCCCTTGCAACTGCTGAAGCTTCTTCAGCAGTTACGTCTGAAGGAGATGATGTAATCGCACCTCCAACTGCTCCACCAACAGCACCATTTATAGCTGCTTTTGATACTTCAGAATTACAGTTATTTTTTTTTCGAATAAATTTCAACTATTTTATTTTTATTTACATTATTTGTACCTAATTTTAATGCTAAAGCCACCGTTTTATTAGTAACTCACTGTATTTCCGATTGAGTTGCTTGTTCTGATTTAATATTATTTCATCATTGTTGATTGCGTTCTTGTGTAATTTCATTTGCTCACTGTTTTAATCCTTGTTGTCATTCATTTTTTGAATTATTAAATGATTGTTGAGCTTGTAAAAAATGTTGTTGAGCTTTACTAAAGGCTGTATGATTTTGTGTTCTTTGAAATTCTTCCCCAGCTCTTTGATATTCTAGTTCAGCATTGCGTCATTGTTGTGCAATTTGAATTCATTGAACTTCGCCCCATCTTTTATTACGTTTTAATAATTTTTCTTGATCTTGATAAGGACTAGCGGCAATTGTTGTTGGGACAGCTGTTCCGCTAATTGTTAATACACTTAATAAACTTAGTAATTTTTTCATTACTTGTATTTCTCCTTTTCTTAATCTTGAAACTTTTTATCAAGATTTACCCGAATTATATATATATATATATATATAAGCAAGCAAAATTAGGAATTATTTTAAAAATTTTATCTTAGAAAATATCTCTTATTACGCGTTTTAAGGGATAAATTAGCAATAAAATAAGTTAAGTTTAGTGATTTTTTTTATTTATAAAAAGTATTGTATTAATAAAATAATAGTGTAAAATACTTATAACGGTTTATCCTTTTAACAAAAAAGTAATTTACGGTTTATGCTTTCCGCCTTAAAAAGACTTATGCTGACTTGTTATTCGAACAAGAATAAAAAAAGAGGAGTTTATAAAATGGCACTTACAAAAGAACAATTAATCGAACAAGGTTTAAGTGAAGAAATAGCTGATAATATTTTAAATGAATTTCATAATGAAACAAAACAAATTATTGAGGGAATACAAAAACGAAAAGATACTATTTCAAAAGAAGAGTATTTAAAAGTTGCTAATGAATTAGATGAATTAAAAGCTTTTAAAGATATTCCACCTACTAAAATTGAAGATATTAAAACTAATTTAGATAAAGTTAGTGGTAATTCTTTAATTGAAAAAATGCAAACTTTAAAAGAATTAAAACCTGATTTGTTTGTTGAAGAACAACCATCAGTTTCACCAACTAATTTAATTAAAGAAATGATTGAAAAATCGGTTGAAAATAAAAATGATGAAATTGAAACTATTAAAGAAAAAGGAGCATATACTCCTGAAGAAATTAAAAAATTAACTGATTATACACTTAAAAACCTTAGATAATAAGGGAGTGAAATTATGGCAACAATTAATTTGCCACAAGTACCTTTTACATTACAAGGTAACACAACAGGTCAAAAAGCCTATGTTGATATGGTTAATGCTTTATTGCGTGGACCTTTATATAATGAATATGCAAGTATTATGCAGTATGCTACTGCAACCGCAGAACAAGTTGCTTGATTACCTAATGCAGGACAAGCACTATATAATTTAACTCATCGTGTGGTATGACAAGATGATTATTCATTACCAAATGGTGGGGCAACTCAAACAATGGGATTAACAAGAATTCCAGTTCCGATTGATAAGAGATTTAATTTAAAATTAATGAATGAGGCTTTTGACTTAGCATTAATAGAACAAAATATTAAAAATGGTGTTATTGCTGATGCTATTTCTAGTGTTGTACAAAATAAATTTGTTAATTTAGAATGTGAATTAATTCAGGCTATTTATGATTATTGTTTAGCAGATGGTCAATATGAAGTAATTCCATTTCGTAGTTATACAGCAGAAAATGCTGATGATGCAAATAAGGCATTCTTTACATTAAATGAAACTTTGATTGAATTAACAAATCAAATTAGTAATTTATATTTTGGATTGCCAACTGATAAAATGTTTATGGTTTTAGGTCGTAGAGCCTATTTAGGATTAACACCTGCGTATTTAAAAGTAATTGGTTCACAAGCCCAATTAAAAGCAATGGTTAATGGTGAATTATATGAAAATACCGCAATGGGTATTCCTGTATCTAAAAGTTTTCATTTAGAAAAAACATATACAAAAGGACAAGTTAACCGTGATAAAGGTTATAATTTTACTAATGTAAATGGTTTAATTATTAATAAACAAGTATGAGCTTATCCAATTAATATGGATACTATTCAACAAGTTTTAGATAATGATACTGCTAACCCTAAATGAATTGGTAAAGTACAATATGCAACACCAACAATTTTATATCCAAAAACATGTAAAATTATTTTAGAAAAAGCGCCAACCCAAGATGAAATTAATACTGCTAAAAGTAATCTTAATAAAACATTTAGAGTTCCTGTTGATTATGTAATTCCATCATCAAATAAAATTGATATTAGTGGGATTAATAAATTAGATAAACCAACTATTCATGTTGACGATCCAACTCAAACAACAGCAGAACAATTAAAACCACAATTTAAAGATGTTGTTTTAAAATCAGTAAAAGCGGTAAATAATTTTTTAACAGAAAATGATTATGATTACTTTATTGAAGCTAAGGGTGAAGATTGACAAATTAATATTAAAAATGACAAAACTGTTGAAGTTCAAATTGAAGGTAAAAACAATGCTACTGGTCAAACAAACCCCATTGATGTTGTAATTAAAAATTCTTAATAAACAATGAATTTACTAATATTACGCGTTTTAACTTTATTAGTATCTAATTTAGAAAATAAACCTTTAATAAGTAAATTTGTAAATTTAATTAATAGAGTTAATCAAGTTCAAAATAAAATATTAAAACCAATCTTTAATTTTGTCGAAAACTCTTGATATTTATAAAATATACCTAAAATTAGGTATATTTTTAATATATAGAGGTAAATAAATGATGAAAAAAATAATTACAGAATTAATAAATAGCTTAACAGATGATCAATTTTTAGAATTTTATGAAAAAATAAAACAACAAGCAGACTTAATTAAAAAACAAAAACGTTTAAATGAAATTGATCAAAAATTTAGAGATAAAGGCATTATATGTCCTAATTGCAAATCTTTTCATTGTGTTAAAAATGGTCATAATTCCGAAGGAAAACAAAAATATTTATGTAAAAAATGTCGTGCTAGTTTTGATGCATTTCGTCATCATTTTACTTATTGAAGTCATTTAAATTATGAACAGTGAAATTTATTAATTCAAATTTCATTGTTAGGACAATCTAGTAAAATAATTTCTCGTTTTATTAAAACAACCCCAAAAACCGCTTGATATAATCGACAAAAATTAATGCAATCAAAACAATTAGAAAATACACAGTTAAAATTTAAAAAATTAAATGGTCAAATCCAAATGGATGAAACATTTATTAAAGAAATTCATAAAGGCAATTTTAAAGATAAATTTGATAAACGAAAAACTCATCTCGATCCATTTTCAACTGATACCAAATGCTGTATTCAAATGGCAGTTGATAGCAATAATAATATTTTTGTTCAATCCACCAATACCAAAAGATTACAAAAACAATGGATTATTGAAAATATGAATAAGCAACTAATTAAAGAAAAATCAATAATTATTTCTGATATGCAACCACTATATTTATTAGTAGCAAAACAAACAAATTCTACTCTATATTCCACCAAAACTAGTACAAACCCTGATACTAGTTATCAAAAGTTAAATAAGATTAGTAAATTACAATCCAGTCTTAAAGAAGCCTTAATTCATTATCATGGTTTGGGTTTCACTAATGTTCAAAATTATTTAAAGCTCTGAAAATGAAAATACCAACACAAAGGTTTAACACCAAACCAACAATCAACGGTATTATATTTTAACGTTTAAAAAATTTAAAGCAAAATCATAATCTTACACAAAATTAGTTTTCAAATTGTCATATTGATGATTTTTTTTATTTCATCAAGAGTTTTCGACAAAATTAAAGTAAAAAAGTAAAAAGTAGTAATAAAACTATTTTTTACTTTTTTATATTTTTATTAATTTATTTATTTTCGTTTGTTTTACTAATATTTTCAATATTGTCTGTTTTATTTTGTCTTTTATTTAAGTTTTGGAATGCTGTTTTTATTTCCTGAATTTCTTTATCATCATTTTTTAATAATTCAGGGTGACAATTTTTATAACTTAATTTAAGATGTTTTTTAACTATATTAAAATCAAGCACCTCAACTTCAATTTCATCACCAATATCAAAAAAATATTTAATATCTTTAACAAAATAATCTGAAACTTCACTAATATGGATTAAACCATCAGCCTTTTCTGCTCGACAAAAAGCACCATAGGGAGTAATATTTGTTATTTTTACAATAATTTTGTTATTTTTATCATACATATATTTTTTCTCCTTTACTAAAATCTAATTATATTATTAAAATGCTGAAAAAAATTTGTTAAACACAAAAATAATTAATAGATTTTATTATTTTTATTATATACATTAACTAATTAATGAACAAATATTTTTTTAAAATATTGTTTTGATGTAAAATCCCCTAAACAAGGTCTTATTGTAGTATTTAATATATCTAAAACAGATTTTAATCTACTGCGAATATTAATTATAGGCTCATTTCGTAAAAACCAACGCCTTATATCTCTATTTATCCTTTCAACTAATGCTTTTTGTTTTGGTTTTCCAGGGTCACAAAAATAAACTCTTATTTTTAAATATTTTTCTATTAGTTTTCATTTATAAAATTCTTTTCCTCTATCTGTTAAAATACAACTAAATTTATTAATACCAATTTGTCTAATCATTTTCATTAAAACCATTAACACAATACTTGCTTTTTTAGTAAATAAAATATCATAAAAAACTATTTTAGATTTCCGATTTACTAAAACTAACAAATGAAAATTACCACAATCAAGGGTATCCATTTCTCAAATTCCACTAAAACTTAAATCATCTCCATAATCATTTAAAAATTGCTTATAATCTCTAATATTAAGCAATACACCACGATTATCATTTTTTTCACCATTTTTAGTTTTTCGCTTTTTATTTTTAAAATACAAATTATTTTTTGATAAATTAAAATAACCTAATCTAATATATTTATACATTGTTTTAAAACATACACTAAATTTTACATTATATTGTAATTCATACGACATAATAATATTTTGTGGCGAACGACCAAAATTATTATATTCATTAGAAAAATGACTTAATTCTTGTGAATTTAACATTGAATATTTACGACATTGTTTTTTGTTTTTATCATGTATTTTTTGTGCTTTTGCAGCATTATAATCACCAATATTATCAAACATATTTAATTCTTGCCAAATAGTTCTATAATCTCTATTCATTTGCTTAGCAATTTTTCGAATATTAATTGTTCCATTTTTCTTTTTAAATAATTCATTGTTTTTTAATTTTTCCAAATTTACTCTTTCATTAATATCTAATCTTTCATATTTTTTCACACTTTACCTCCTAAAATATTAAAATATGTTATAATTTACTTAAAATAATTATAGCATTTTAAGTAAGGAGTTAAATATATGAAAAAACTTTAATTTTGTCGAAAACTCTTGATGAAATAAAAAAAATCATCAATATGACAATTTGAAAACTAATTTTGTGTAAGATTATGATTTTGCTTTAAATTTTTTAAACGTTAAAATATAATACCGTTGATTGTTGGTTTGGTGTTAAACCTTTGTGTTGGTATTTTCATTTTCAGAGCTTTAAATAATTTTGAATATTAGTGAAACCCAAACCATGATAATGAATTAAGGCTTCTTTAAGACTGGATTGTAATTTACTAATCTTATTTAACTTTTGATAACTAGTATCGGGGTTTGTACTAGTTTTGGTGGAATATAGAGTAGAATTTGTTTGTTTTGCTACTAATAAATATAGTGGTTGCATATCAGAAATAATTATTGATTTTTCTTTAATTAGTTGCTTATTCATATTTTCAATAATCCATTGTTTTTGTAATCTTTTGGTATTGGTGGATTGAACAAAAATATTATTATTGCTATCAACTGCCATTTGAATACAGCATTTGGTATCAGTTGAAAATGGATCGAGATGAGTTTTTCGTTTATCAAATTTATCTTTAAAATTGCCTTTATGAATTTCTTTAATAAATGTTTCATCCATTTGGATTTGACCATTTAATTTTTTAAATTTTAACTGTGTATTTTCTAATTGTTTTGATTGCATTAATTTTTGTCGATTATATCAAGCGGTTTTTGGGGTTGTTTTAATAAAACGAGAAATTATTTTACTAGATTGTCCTAACAATGAAATTTGAATTAATAAATTTCACTGTTCATAATTTAAATGACTTCAATAAGTAAAATGATGACGAAATGCATCAAAACTAGCACGACATTTTTTACATAAATATTTTTGTTTTCCTTCGGAATTATGACCATTTTTAACACAATGAAAAGATTTGCAATTAGGACATATAATGCCTTTATCTCTAAATTTTTGATCAATTTCATTTAAACGTTTTTGTTTTTTAATTAAGTCTGCTTGTTGTTTTATTTTTTCATAAAATTCTAAAAATTGATCATCTGTTAAGCTATTTATTAATTCTGTAATTATTTTTTTCATCATTTATTTACCTCTATATATTAAAAATATACCTAATTTTAGGTATATTTTATAAATATCAAGAGTTTTCGACAAAATTAAAGTGAAAAAATGACTTAGCATTTTAGGAGCAATCGGATTAACAGCAACAAGTACAACAACATTAATTAGTTGTGAAAAACCAAATAACAATGAAAACGGAGGGGGTAATAAACCGAAACCTACACCTGAACCACAACAACCACAAGAACCACCAATTGGAAGTAATTGAAAATGATATTCAGGAGATGAATTGAACCATGGACCAACTAATAAATGATATATATTAATATCTAAATCAACTAATTCAACTGATGCAGTATATGCAATAGATTTAATTCATTTTACAACAAGTACAAGTATTAAAACAACATATCCACTTTTAAAGTCAATATACAGATGAGAAGAACTAAATAAACCAGCTCTACCAATAATTGATAATAAAACAGGTAAAATTACTGATTGAAAAGAATAAAAGGACCTATAAGTCCTTTTTTATATTAATCGAACAAATTTCATAAAAATAATTAATAGGAATATATTTGTTATTGTGTTATATAATGCTGGACTAAATTTTCATACTTCGAATGTTTGATTAAAAAAACTATATATTGTTTGAAATATTTTACCAACTCCGCTTGCTAATTCATTCACTTGCTTAACACCAGGAATATTATTTACAATTCAAATTGCCGCATTTCTAATATGACACGCTAAATTATATCAACTACAACTTTCATATTGTGCTTGTCATCATTGCCCATCAGGAAATAATCCACCATTATTTATTTCTTGTCAGTTATAAATACCAAAATTAAAATCATAATAACGATACATATCATTTTCTTTTTGTGCTTGTAATTCAAAAACATTATAACCAATTTTTTGTTCTTCAATCTTTTTATATTTTAAACCATATTTATCTTTTAAAGCACCTTCAAAAATATAACCTTCATTTTGATTAATATTATAATCATTTGCAACAGAAAAATCATAATTAAATACATTACCATAGTTAATGTTATAAAATCGTTTTTTAAATGCTGAATACAATTTAATATCTAGTTGCTTATATTTATCAGAAAAATAAAAATAACGAGGATAAATCTTAAAACCATTATTTGCTAATAAACCATATTTTTTATTATAACCTTGCACATAAGTATTGTTTTCTAAGTCAAAAATTGTTCGTAAATAATCTTTATAAAAGTTTTGCGAAACTGTAAACATACTATTTAACAATTTTTCAAATTGATTTTTATTCGTATTATTTTCATCAATTAAAACATCTCTAAAATTAACTAATTTCAAACCAAAAAAATTAATTAAAACAGTATTATATTCTAAATTATCAATATAACCACTTTCAATAAAATTACTACGATTTTGGAATACTGGAACTAAAGCATGAGCAAAAAATGCTTTTAAAAACTTATTAATATCAATTTGGCCTTTCATCTGTTCAAAAATATCTTTACCAGTATTAGGAGTATTATCTTGATTATAATTATATGTTTCAACACTAAAATTAAAGATACTATCTTTTTCTTTCATAAAAGTAAACAAAAAACCTAAATCATCAGTATATCGATAACTATTTGCATTATTACCATCCCAATATTGTTTAAGATGTGTTAATTATAAACTACCAGCAACAATATTTTTATGTTCATCAATCGTTAAAATCATTCGATAAATTGATTTTCTAGTTAAAATAATACTAGGTTTTCAGTCCAATTTTTCCATATTATTAATAATTTCAAAATCAAAGATTATTCTTTGACTGCCTAAATTTGAATCATCATAATCAGGATTACCACCTTGCTGTATTCTAATATTTTCTTGAACAATTACATCAATATACTTTAATAAAAAAGAACGAACCTTTTGATAATCATTATCAGTATAAAAAAGAAGATTACCTTGATTATCTATTTCAGGAACTTGTTTATCAGTTGGAATACTTGTATTTTCTCATCTGTATATTGACTTTAAAAATGGATATGTTGTTTTAATACTTGTACTTGTTGTAAAATGAATTAAATCTATTGCATATACTGCATCAGTTGAATTAGTTGATTTAGATATTAATATATATCATTTATTAGTTGGTCCATGGTTCAATTCATCTCCTGAATATCATTTTCAATTCTGAAATTTTAAATTAACTTGTTGCAAATTGTCAATACTTTTTTCTAATTTATTAATTATTTCAACAGTATTAAAATACTTAGCAAAAGAATAAGAAAAATTTGTTAATTCTTTTAGAAATTGTTTTTTATCAACATCATAAAATTTATCAATGTTATATTGTTTAACATAACTATCTCAATTTTTGTATAAATCCATAAATTCATTACTGGGTTTATCAAATGAAATCCCCGTTGAATAACTATCCTTTAAAAAATCTAAATATCATTTATCATTATAAGTTAATGATTGCGATGTTTTTAAAGTTGGATTAATAAAATAATTGGTTTCAGACCAATTTTCAAAAAAACTACTGCGTAAAAACATTGTATTAATAAAATCAGTTTCATTCATTCCTGTTGTTTGTTGATTAACAGTATAATTTTGTTGATTTAACGGTTTAAATGCTGTTAAAGTAATAAAAGGAATAATTAAACCTAAAAGCCCTAAAAGTCCTATTGAAAATAAAGAAAATAATTTTTTCATAAATAACTCCTAACTATATAATGTTTTTGAAACAATAAACCCAACAATATATAAACTTGATATTGTTAACATTAACGGATGACTAAACAAAATTGCCATCTTACCAAATAAAGAAAGTAAAAAAGTATCTGAGTTATATAAATCCATAATAATATTTTTTGCTGATGTTAATTGATTAATAATAACTGTAATAAAACCAGTACCAAATATAGCAATTGCCGCAACCAATAAAACTAGTCTAATCATTATTTATGCACTCTCCGATATCCTTGTTCTCTTGTTTTTGCTTGTTTTGCTAAACTTGATAATTGTTGTTTATTACGATTAATTTTAAACTGTTTACGCTCTGTAATATGTTTTTGCATACCTTGTTTAGTATCTGAAACTCCACGAGCAGTCGCAGAATAAATATTTGATACCCCCGTTTGTACTATTGAACCTAATTCGTTATATTGTGTTCTTGTGCCGTGAATTGCATAAATTGATAACTTAACAACCATAAAAAAAATAATAAAATAAGCAATTGTTGTATTTGTCATTGGTAATTTAGTATTTCAAATTACATCAAAAATAAACAAAAAAACATCAAAAATAAAAATAAAAATCTTATCTCAATTACTACTTTCTGACAACAAATTAATCATTTTTATCACTTCCTTTTTCTTTTTTAGGTTTTAAATTCTTTTTCAAAATATCAATATCAAACAATTCTAACCGCTCTTTAACACTCAATTTAGTAATTTCTGACCAATAGTATTCTTTGTTATTAATTATTTCATCATTTTTTAAATCACGAACAAACTTTAATCATTGACTATCATATTTCTGTGCAAATTCTAACGGAATAATTATTTTAAAAAACCGAATTCCTAAACCAACATCTGACTTATGTTTTACTCGTTTACCTTCTGCTGTTCGTTCTACTGATTTTGTTTTTCAAATTTCATAATCCGTAATATCTTGAAAAATACCAATTCGCATAATAAAGAAACGATTAAAAAAATTAAATCCTTTTTTAGCAATCGGTTTTTTAAGTGAAATTGGAATAATAATACCACTTGCTAATTGTCGGATATTATTTCAAATCATACCCTCACGCTGTGCTGTAAACAAAGCACGATTACCAAAATGTCTTGCTAAAACAATTCACGGAATTTTACCACTATGGACTTTTTTCTCATCGTGAGGACTAGTTCCATCAATATATAAATAACTTTCATCAAATAAAATAACACTATCATCAGGGGGAACTGGTTTTGTTCTATCTGTAAAATCTAAATTTTTAAATGTTAAAACTTTAACTTTCTCATCTTCTAACGGATAATTACTATAAATTTTATCTGTTAATAATTTCATAGTTTGTGATAAATAAGTTAAAAGTAAAGTTTTTCCGGTTCCTAATTTACCAATAATAACTGATAACGGATTATCTCAAACAAAACTTACTAACCGAAAAGCATTTAACTGATAAAATATGTTTTTTCAAACTCATCATACAAAATAAACACATTGCAAAGCAAATAATAATCAAAATACTAAACCAGTATAATTTAATGAAATTATTCAAAATAACAAATCAATTAAACTAAACAAAATCATTGAACTACTAATATAACAATAATTTTTTAAGAAAAATACAAACTTTTTCATTATTTAAAATACCCAACTATTTTAAAAATCATTCATAACAAAAACCAAGTTAAAAATAAAATAACAATTCAAACACCAACCATCAAAGTTAAATATTCATTCTGTGTCAAAGTCCAAGTTGTAATACTTTCAACATTTGTTTTATTTATAAACAAAAAGACATGAATAAAAAACTCTTTTAATTTTTCTCAATCATTTTGCATTTTTAAAAACTCCACATTTTTTGAATAAGTTTAAAAAACATCCCAAAAAATAAAACGATAAATAATACAAACGATATAACATATAAAAATTCAGGGGCATTTGAACCAAAAATATAACTAACAAATTGAACTCAATAGTCATATAAACTCATTTAATTTAAACTTTCTAAATCATTAATTAATTCTTGCTCTTTTTCAACACTTCAATTTGTTAAATTATTATTGTTATTATTTACTTTTACTTTTTTAGGTTCATTTGAAAATAATGCTTTGTGCATACGATTAAAATAATTTTGTTTATATTGATTATACAAATTAATTAATTCTGTTCCAGTTAAATACTTTCAAATATGACGTTTTAAATTTTCATCATATTTTACAATAGGATAAGAATTATCATAAATCAAACCAATTGCTACTTGTTCTGAATGTTTTTCACTCGGATAAATAAATTTATTACTTAATCAAAAACCAATATGGCGATTATGATTAGGTAAATTTATAAATGAAGCTTTATCAGTCTGAAAAACTATGAATTCTTTACGAATAAAATAATTCTCTATATTTTGATTTTTCTTAACAAAATTACTCAATTTTATCAACTCCTTAATAAACATTTTTTTTAATTAACAATGTTATAAATAATGTTAAAATATTGTTTATCTATTGTTTAATAAACATTGTTAAATATAAAAATAATAAAAATTGGCACACTGAAAAATACTATTAAGTTTTAAAATAATAGTTATACAAAATAAATTAATAAAAAATAAATAAACTAGTGTGCCTTAGTTTCTTATTACTAAAATCCTTTGACCATAACACGGAAAAAGTTTAATATTTTAACAATAACAAAAATACCAAATGGAATTAAAATAATTCACGCATCACCTAAAAAAGTCATTAATTGTGGTAATACAGCATAAATTGCTTCTTTAACTTTCATCATCGCTTGCCCTAATCCACTTCAAATAGAACCCATTCCATCTGAAATAGTAGGTGGCGTATCTGCTGCTAAAAAATTAATTGCTGTTGTTAAATACATCCCTAACATTATTTTTTATCCTCCTTGTTTTCAATTTCTTTTTTATCTTTTTTCTTACCTCGAATTTGGCGAATTTTCTGATAAATTGATAAACCAATTCACGCAAAAATACCTAATATAATAACAACACTAAATATTGTCGTTAATCAAACTGGCATAATATATCTCCTTTCAATAAATTAAAAAATTGAAATTTGCAAACTCGCTCCGCTCGTTGTCGCTTTGCTCCACTTAAAAAACATTATTGAATAAATTATCCGCTAATAAATTACGCGGAATAATTTATTCTTTTACTTTTTAATTTCAATATCTTTTACAATCTTATTGACAGTATTAATAACAATATCTTTACCATACTTTTTCACTAATGACCGCAAAATTAAATATTGCTTTGTTTGCATAATTTCAACCTCCTATAATTAACTTAAAAAAGTTAACTAAATTAATAGTTAACTTTTTATGATTTGGCATTTACAATTTACATATCTTAAAAAACTAAAATTAAGGGATGATAATCCTTTGTTTTTTGCTTGGAACTAAAAAATGTTTATCAAAGATAAACATTTTTCTTAAGAAATATTAAATTAAAGTTATTTACCAGAAATTTCTGATAGTTTTGTTGCAACCGCTTCAACATTTAAGCCAATAATGATTTGGATTCCTTTTGTTTTTGAAACTAAAACCATTCCGGCGACCCCAGCCTCTTTAATTGGTTGTTGATTAATTTTAGTGTCGTCTTCAACGGTTAATCGTAATCTGGTCATACAGTTGTCAACTTTAACTAAATTGTCATGGCCAATTGCATCATAAATAACTTGTGCTAATTTTAATGGTCCGTCTGGATCTTTTTGAATGTCAATTCGTTTATTAGCACCATTGGTTTGCAAAAGAACATTAACATTGCCACTTGTTGTTACAACTGTAACGTTTGCTGTTTGTTGTTCTTGCAATGCTTTTTTCTTCGCGTGTTTTTCAACACTTTTTCCTAATGATTTTGCAATCATAGCGGCTTCGTCTTCACGACCAGGTGTAGATAAATTCATTTTTTTAATAATGTATTTAAAACTAAAGAAGTATGCCGCTCCTTCAAGGACTCCGATTGGAATAATCATTAATGGATTTCCTAATACTTTATAAACTCCTGATTGTAAGTTTGATGAAATTGCGGCCATATCTCATGATGTTTTCATTGAAACAGCTCAATCGATGAATCCAGCTGAAAAGCCAAATCCAACCCTAATTCCAAATCCAACTGTTAATGCGGCAAAGACCCCAGTTAGTAAAGCATGTAATCCTAATAATATTGGTGCTAAGAAAACAAATGAGAATTCAATTGGTTCTGTAATTCCTGTTAAGAATGATACTCCAGCAGCTGATCCTAGAATCCCAGCATATTCAGCACGACGAGTTTTATCTTTAATTGATAAAATCATTGCGGCACAGGCAGCTGGTAATCCAAACATCATCATTGGGAAGAATCCTGCTTGGAACATCCCACTCCCCCCGGCTAAACCAAATTTAGCATCAGCATATAATTTACCTAAAAAGGCAGTAATATCTCCGTTCATTGTTGTAATAACACCAGTTGAAGTTCAACCGTTAATTGTTAAAACACCATCTTTACTAATTGAATAATCAGCTCATTGTAAAACCCCATTAACAACTTGTCATAAGTTCGTTCCTTGGTAGTTCATTAAATGACCAATAATTGGTTGTTGGAACCATAAATAAGTGTTCAATACTTGGTGTAAACCAAATGGTAACAATAACCGGTTAAAAATCCCATAGAAGAATGCTCCTAATGGTGGGATTGCTCCTAAACCATAACCTAGATACTGTAATCCTAATTGAAATCAAGGTCAAATTGCTGCTAAAGCAAATGTTCCAACCAAGAGAAGTAAGCAGCAGTCACCATTGGGACAAAACGACGTCCTGAGAAAAATCCTAATGCTGCTGGTAATTTTACATTTGAATATTTATTGTAAATTAAAGCAACAAGACATCCTGCTAAAATTCCACCAAAGACCCCCATACTAATGTTATATTTGGCACCATAACCTTTGATTGTGTCTCCGACGCTAAAATCAAAGACATATAAAATTTGTGAATGTGGTATTGCTCAAAATTGATTATCTTGGAAATTACCAATTGGGGTGTGTCCTAATAATGCGTTATTGTAATATCATTGGGGAACAATTCCCATTAATCCTTCAATTACAGCTCATCCAAAAAATGCCACCAAAGCAGGCTTCCCCACGAAAGTCTTTGGCCATTCCAAATCATAATCCAATTGCAAATAATGGCGCTAAGTTACTAATTGCTGCGTTTCCAACTGCCTGAAAAATCGAGCCAATGTATCAAATTGCTGATAATGGTCCGGTTTGGGATAGGTCAGGGTTGATTGATACATCGTTCATTACCCCCACTAACCTTAGTAACAATGCGGCAACGGGCAACACAACAATTGGAAATTGAAGCGCTTTTCCTAATTTTTGCAAATATTGCATTACGTTTCCTCTCTTTCTGTTAAAAAGTAATTTTGTGTTTTATTAGTTTTGTTAATAGTTAAAAATTACACATTTATCTTAATAATAGTGAAAATACCAACATCTAAGGAAATTGCAAATAATGAAGTTAGAATTAAGAAAATATTTCGTCTAATTTCAAATAAAACACCACGCTCACGCGTTACCCCTAATCGTTGTGTGTGGCGTTGATTATTCTTATTTTGTCAGTAAAAAAATGAATTGATAAAAAAAACAACAATAAAAATAATACTAACTGCAATTACTCCCCCTCAAATTAAGGTTTTAGTATGGTTATCTAATTTTTCAAGGTTGTTAGTATTACTTAATAAAATATAATGCTATAACAATAATTTAATATCCGTCTTGTTGTGCTTTCTATTTTAACTATCTGTTTTAATAATATTTTTTTTTTTTTTTTTGCAAGACTTTTTTCTTTATTTTTTAAAATTTTTCCAATATTTTTATTATTTTGTTTAGAATTAATCTATTTTGTCATAATAAAAACCCTCTTTACTAAAAAAGAAGGTTATGGTTTTGATATTATTTAGTCATTAATTATTTATTTTTAAAACTTTATTTTTGAAACTGTTGATCTTGATACCTTTTTGTTTTAGTACTGTTTTTACCAATAAAAACAAAGTTATGTTTTGATTTAATACATTCTGGATTGGTACAATGCAATTTATACTCACAAGGTTTTGAGCGACAGAAAAAAACCGGTTGTTCACACATTTGACATGTTAAAATTGACTTTTGTGATTCTTGCATTGCCGCACATTTTGGGCAGTCATTAGCATGTTGTTCACAACCAATGAAGACACTGTCTGGCATCGCTAATCTATTTTTAGTTTCGTTTGTATTGTTATTTTCGAAAGCCATGGTTTTTGTGTTCTCCTTTCATAAAATACTTGTAATAAACACCTCTCTTATCAAAAAAATATCTGTTAATGGATAAATTTTCCATATTATGATGGATGATAAAAATTATAATTAGGGTTAATACAACAAATAGTATATATTTTTTAGAAAAAATTAACAATGTTATTTTTTTAATAATAATGATAATTATTTTCTTAATGAAATAATTTGGAAAGTTTTAATTTAAAATAATAGTTACCCATTTTTAAGGGGTACCTATTATTTTACCAAAGTATCTAAGAAATGATAAGTGTCTTGATAATTTGGTTCAGAACTAACTGGTGATACTATTTGGAGATAAATAACTTGGTTATTTTGATCAAGTACTATCACACTACGGGCTAGTAAATTATTAAATTCAAAGTATAACTTTGTTTTGTGACCAAACTCACGATAGTTTGTATCTGATAATAAAATATGTTCGGGATTAACAAATGATTCACATGCCCGTTGTAAGGCAAATGGTAAATCACGGGAAATTGTTATTAATTGGACAGCGGGATATTTATTAAGAATTGTTTCATTAAATTGTTTTGTTTGTAATAAACAAACACTAGTATCAATGCTGGGAATTGAGGAAATAACTTTATATTCTTTCTTAAGATTTGTTAATTCAAAGTCCTTTCATTTAACAGTGTCTGCTTTGAATGTTAATGTATCACCAACTTTAAGATAATTTGATGCAATTAATGTTGCGACATCGCCACTCATTGTTCCTTTAGCCATAAATTCTGACCCTCCATTCTTGTTCCGATAATATTATATCCTAAAAGTTAATTAAGATAGTAAAGAATTTCAAGCATTTTCAACAATTTCCATAATTTTGCAATCAGACAAATGATTAACCGGAGTTGTTGTTCGTTGTAATAAACAAATAAATTCAATATTTTTTTTCTTATTACCTAAGATTGGTGAATAATCTAGGTTAATAATACTAAAACCGTTTGTGAGAGCTAAATTAATTACTTTTTCAATGACCCTTTGATGAGCTTCCTTACTATTTATTTTTCCCTTATGAACTGTTTCTCTTGTACTTTCAAATTGGGGTTTAATTAAGAAAAAGGCATAATGATCTAATAATAAAATATCTTTTAACGGTGGAATAATTTTATCTAACGAAATAAAAGAAACATCACAACAAGCAAATTCAATTTGATCGGGTTCAAATAATTGTTTTGTAACATAACGAAAGTTAGTTTTTTCCAACGAGACTACTTGGGGATTATTTCGTAATTTTCATGCTAATTGATTAGTACCAACATCAACAGCATAAACTTTTTTTGCATTATTTTGTAATAAACAATCAGTAAAACCACCAGTTGATGAACCAATATCAAGACAAATCAGATTATCAACGTTGATTTGAAAGGCTTCTAATCCCTTTGCTAATTTTTCACCAGCACGAGAAACATACTTTAATGGTTCTCCTCGTAAGGTAATAAGACTATCAACATCGACTAATTCACCAGCTTTTAAAGCTGGAACATTATTAACTAAAACATTATTAGCTAAAATCATTGCTTTTGCCTTTTCACGTGAAGGTGCTAAATTATGATTAACTAATAATTGGTCTAAGCGCATTTTCATTAAAGTTTATTCTTCCTTTCATTTTGTTTTGTTAAAAGCATGTTGGTTTTTATGACGAAATAGCAATCGTTGTTTTCGGGTTTTTGTTGCACGATATGTTTCTAAAATGGTATCTTGATCTAAAATATAATTGGTAATTTTCTTAAAGAAATAAGCACCATATGATAATGATCATTGTAAGGAAATAACCTTTTGATCAATTTTAGCTTCAATAATAGTTGAATAATTACTAATAATATAATTACATTCTAACATTAGATTATTAATATTATGATATTTAAAAAGATAATACGATGTTTGTGGTAATTGATATTTTTGCATTAAAAATGCTAAATTTTTTGGAACAATTAACTGATGATTATCAAGATCAACTGTTATTTCTGCTGGTTTTCACAATGGGACAAAATGAATTTTTCCCTTCAGGGTAAATAATCGTTGTTTAACCTCATTCGACATTCGTCATTTCTTTGCTCACTTATTGTTTGCTCAATTGTAATAATTAAATTTGTTATTTTGCATTTTATCACCTTTTAGTTAACATAATTATACCAAATTTCAAAGTAAGAACAAAGAACTCTTTGTTCTTACCCCTCTTCTTTTTTGCAAATTATTTACGTTATTTTTTTAAAAGTTTAAAACAAAGTTGATATTTAGAAAATTATAATTAAAGACATTGTTACCATAATAGAAAAGAATATAATGAAACTGTAAATAATATTTGTGGAAATATGCTTTAATTTTGTCGAAAACTCTTGATATTTATAAAATATACCTAAAATTAGGTATATTTTTAATATATAGAGGTAAATAAATGATGAAAAAAATAATTACAGAATTAATAAATAGCTTAACAGATGATCAATTTTTAGAATTTTATGAAAAAATAAAACAACAAGCAGACTTAATTAAAAAACAAAAACGTTTAAATGAAATTGATCAAAAATTTAGAGATAAAGGCATTATATGTCCTAATTGCAAATCTTTTCATTGTGTTAAAAATGGTCATAATTCCGAAGGAAAACAAAAATATTTATGTAAAAAATGTCGTGCTAGTTTTGATGCATTTCGTCATCATTTTACTTATTGAAGTCATTTAAATTATGAACAGTGAAATTTATTAATTCAAATTTCATTGTTAGGACAATCTAGTAAAATAATTTCTCGTTTTATTAAAACAACCCCAAAAACCGCTTGATATAATCGACAAAAATTAATGCAATCAAAACAATTAGAAAATACACAGTTAAAATTTAAAAAATTAAATGGTCAAATCCAAATGGATGAAACATTTATTAAAGAAATTCATAAAGGCAATTTTAAAGATAAATTTGATAAACGAAAAACTCATCTCGATCCATTTTCAACTGATACCAAATGCTGTATTCAAATGGCAGTTGATAGCAATAATAATATTTTTGTTCAATCCACCAATACCAAAAGATTACAAAAACAATGGATTATTGAAAATATGAATAAGCAACTAATTAAAGAAAAATCAATAATTATTTCTGATATGCAACCACTATATTTATTAGTAGCAAAACAAACAAATTCTACTCTATATTCCACCAAAACTAGTACAAACCCTGATACTAGTTATCAAAAGTTAAATAAGATTAGTAAATTACAATCCAGTCTTAAAGAAGCCTTAATTCATTATCATGGTTTGGGTTTCACTAATATTCAAAATTATTTAAAGCTCTGAAAATGAAAATACCAACACAAAGGTTTAACACCAAACCAACAATCAACGGTATTATATTTTAACGTTTAAAAAATTTAAAGCAAAATCATAATCTTACACAAAATTAGTTTTCAAATTGTCATATTGATGATTTTTTTTATTTCATCAAGAGTTTTCGACAAAATTAAAGGAAATATGTATAAATATTTTTACCGGGAGATGATATATTTAGTATTGTCAAATTCATCAAATATTCATAGTAAATATAATAACATTGAAAAAAATATTGGTCAACTTAAAAAACAAGTATTGCAAAATCAAACATTCTATCAAAATAATAAATTAAATAATACATCAGGAATTATTAAAAATTTAAAAGATGGTATTGATGAATGAGATTATTACTTCGTTTATTCACATTTGTATTTAAATCATAGTTTAACAACAACCATTCAAAATGATTTAGGTTCAGTTGGTGGTGTTATTGCTTCCTTATTAGGTGCCATCCCCGAAATTGCTGCTGTTGCTGGCATTGTTGCTGCAATTATAATTGCCCAATGATATATTTGAAATATTCCATCATATGATAACGGGAATGGTGTTGTAATTAATTTAATTGGGATTGTTCCAAATAATATCACATCAGTATGAGCACAATAATTAGTTTTTATTAAAATAACAATTAACTCCATATTTATTATTTGCATTACTACTAGTTAGATTGTGGTGATTGTCTTAAAGAATTAACAGCTGTTAAAGCACAATTATCTAATTTAGAACAAGAAAAAACCAATTTAGAAAAAAATCTAACGGATAAAACGGCGGAAGTTGATAAATTCAAAGAAGAACTAAAACAGTTACAAGGTAAAAATGAAGAGTTAATAAAGAATCATGAGAAAGCATTAAATGATTTAAATACAATAATAAATGATTTAAAAGCTAAATTAGATCAAGCAAATCAAAAGACAGCCGAGTTAGAGAAAAAAGTAACAGCGCTGACAACAGCGTTAACAAAGATGACACAAGAAAAAGAAGCAACGCAAAACGAATTAAATAAAACGATTGAAGAAAAAAATAAGTTGGAATATGATTTACAAAATAAAACAAAAGAACTTAATAAAGTGAAGGCTGATTTAGATAAAATTAAAAATTAAAAACGTAGCCTTTGAGATAAAATATTTAATTAATTTGCGATAAAATAAAAAACTCAATTTAAAATTGAGTTTTTTATTATGTTATTTTATTTAAAATGTTTTAACAACTTTTTGAATTTCTTCATCATATTGATCAATTAATTCATCTGGTGCTAATGAACTTGTTGGAGGTACTTTTGTTCCCGCTACTAAAATTGGTTTATTAACTGTTGCTCCCACGAATTCTCAAGTTCCTTTTAAATATTCAGTATGGTTTCCTCATGGATATCATCCAAAAGGTGCTCCCTGGGTTGTTAAGATTTGAACTTTTAAATGT
This sequence comes from Spiroplasma endosymbiont of Sarcophaga variegata, assembly GCF_965178695.1. NCBI lineage: Bacteria > Bacillati > Mycoplasmatota > Mollicutes > Entomoplasmatales > Spiroplasmataceae > Spiroplasma > Spiroplasma endosymbiont of Sarcophaga variegata. The sequence goes on along the minus strand of NZ_CBCXVU010000001.1, from coordinate 91,124 downwards.
GGTAGTAATCCAATCGAATTCCCTTTTTTTGAATATTTATATGAAAATGTTTTGTTAGCAACTAAGACATGATCTAAATAATTTTTCATTAACCCAGAAACATTAAAGTTATTCATTGGACAAACAACAATAACCTTTTGTACTTCTTTTAATTGGTTAATATAAACATCGGCATCTTCGGCATTAAAATAACTATCAAAGTTATCACGCGTTAATGTTTTTAAAGCCATTGCGGTATTATTTAAATCTAAATGAATAGTTTCATCATTTGCATTTAATGCTTGATAATGTTTAATAAAACGAGCTGCTAACGCTTTTGAATATGATTTATCATTAGGACTAACAGTTCCATAAATTACTAATACTTTATTTGACATCGTTATCTTTCCTTTCTGGTATTATTTTATCATAATTCAGGATTTGGTTTGATATTGATTATCTTTTTAAATAAACCACGATGATAATTGTTGATAATTTGGATATAACGGATCATTTTCACCAGGATTAATAATTGTCATACCAATAACATATTTGTTAATAATAGTATTAAAACTTTGAATGGTAGTTGCATTTGGGGTGATTTTTCCTAGGAAATAAATGTTTTTTAAGGTTGGGGATTATGTAAAATGAAGTGCAACAAATCTTATTAGTCAAATAATACAATAAAAATCATAAAAAATCAATTATAAATTTTTAAAAATCAAAATATTTATAATTTTTATTTTATTTTAAGGAAAATTAAGCATACTAAAAAATAATTTATTAAATTACTTCAAATAAACCTATTTAAAATTATCTGAAAATACCTCTTTTGCTGTTTTTCAATTAAGAACAGGCCTTAATTTATCATTTATAACATTAACTACTCAATTTATTTTTTGTTGACTAACATTATTAAAATCAGTTCCCTTAGGAAATCATTGTCTAAGTTCAGAATTCATATATTCAATTAATGGTTTTTGTTGTGGTTTACCAGGGTCACAAAAATAAACTTGTGTTTCAGCAAATATTTCTAATTCTCTTCATTTACTAAATTCTTTTCCTCCATCAGTTATTATTCCTTTAATTTTCCCAAATAAATTATTACTTATAACAATATCTTTAAACTTTTCCACAACTTCATTAGCAGTATGATTTTTTAATTTCATAACAAAATAACTTTTACTATTTTGTTCAACTAAAACGAAATTACTAGATTGATGCTCTTTTCCAACTACGGTATCCATTTCAAATCAACCAACATCAGTCTCTTTATTCTCAATATCTCATATTGATTTAAAATTAATTAATTTACCACGATCATCTTTTCTCTTTTTTGTTTTAAATTTTTTACCACGATGACGTAAATTCTGTTTTAAAAAACCATAAAAACCCAAACGAATTCATTTATAAAATGTTTTAAGACAGGCAGGAAATTTGATACCAAACTTTAGAAAATAACGATGAATAAGTTGTGATGGAGAATCACGATAAACATTAAATCTTATATTAATAAAATTTAATTGTTCTTCTGTAAACTTATATCTTTTATTATTCTTTTTTCTTTTCTCATAATACATTTTATCTGACTTATAAGCACTATATTCATCAATAGTTTTAAAACGCTTAATTTCTCGCAAAATAGTACTACTATTTCTGTTCAAACATTTAGCAATCTGTGCAATATTTATTTCACCATTCTTTTTTAAAAATAATTTTGATAATAATAATTTTTCCAATTTAACCTCATCAATAAAACTTAAATGACTATACATAACATTTATATACCTTTCATTAATTTATAAATTTAATATTAAAATCTTTAATTTTGTCGAAAACTCTTGATGAAATAAAAAAAATCATCAATATGACAATTTGAAAACTAATTTTGTGTAAGATTATGATTTTGCTTTAAATTTTTTAAACGTTAAAATATAATACCGTTGATTGTTGGTTTGGTGTTAAACCTTTGTGTTGGTATTTTCATTTTCAGAGCTTTAAATAATTTTGAATATTAGTGAAACCCAAACCATGATAATGAATTAAGGCTTCTTTAAGACTGGATTGTAATTTACTAATCTTATTTAACTTTTGATAACTAGTATCAGGGTTTGTACTAGTTTTGGTGGAATATAGAGTAGAATTTGTTTGTTTTGCTACTAATAAATATAGTGGTTGCATATCAGAAATAATTATTGATTTTTCTTTAATTAGTTGCTTATTCATATTTTCAATAATCCATTGTTTTTGTAATCTTTTGGTATTGGTGGATTGAACAAAAATATTATTATTGCTATCAACTGCCATTTGAATACAGCATTTGGTATCAGTTGAAAATGGATCGAGATGAGTTTTTCGTTTATCAAATTTATCTTTAAAATTGCCTTTATGAATTTCTTTAATAAATGTTTCATCCATTTGGATTTGACCATTTAATTTTTTAAATTTTAACTGTGTATTTTCTAATTGTTTTGATTGCATTAATTTTTGTCGATTATATCAAGCGGTTTTTGGGGTTGTTTTAATAAAACGAGAAATTATTTTACTAGATTGTCCTAACAATGAAATTTGAATTAATAAATTTCACTGTTCATAATTTAAATGACTTCAATAAGTAAAATGATGACGAAATGCATCAAAACTAGCACGACATTTTTTACATAAATATTTTTGTTTTCCTTCGGAATTATGACCATTTTTAACACAATGAAAAGATTTGCAATTAGGACATATAATGCCTTTATCTCTAAATTTTTGATCAATTTCATTTAAACGTTTTTGTTTTTTAATTAAGTCTGCTTGTTGTTTTATTTTTTCATAAAATTCTAAAAATTGATCATCTGTTAAGCTATTTATTAATTCTGTAATTATTTTTTTCATCATTTATTTACCTCTATATATTAAAAATATACCTAATTTTAGGTATATTTTATAAATATCAAGAGTTTTCGACAAAATTAAAGATAATAGTTATTAAAATATAAAATTAATCATTTATAATTAAATTGATATTTTTGCACTACACACTGCCTACAAATTTTAAAAAGAAAGTAGATATATTTATAAAGAATATTATAAAAATTTATATTCCAAAACTACTATTAATATGACCCTTAATAAAAATATTCTTATTTTTATTAAATCCTACTTTAAAACAATTATTTCATTACTAATAATTTCAATAATAACTTATAGACAGTGTGTAATACAAAAATAAACAACAAAATTATTTAATCAACTCACATAAAAGCTAGTGTGCCATAGCTAAGATATATGATCAGTAATAATAAATATTAAAATCCTTTAACCATAACACGGAAAAAGTTTAAAATCTTAATGATAACAAAAATACCAAATGGAATTAAAATAATTCACGCATCACCTAAAAAGGTCATTAATTGTGGTAATACAGCATAAATTGCTTCTTTAACTTCCATCATTGCTTGCCCTAAACCACTTCAAATAGAACCCATTCCATCTGAAATAGTAGGTTTATCACCAACTGCTAAAAAATTAATTGCTGTTGTTAAATACATACCTAACATTATTTCTTATCCTCCTTATTTTCAATTTCTTTTTTATCTTTTTTCTTTCCTAGAATTTGGCGAATTTTTTGATAAATTGATAAACCAATTCATGCAAAAATACCTAATATAATAACAACACTAAAAATTGTCGTTAATCAAACTGGCATAACTTATTCCTCCTAAAAATCTAATTTTCGCGGCACGCTTCGCGTGTTCGCTACGCTCAAAATAAACTATATTGAATAAATTACCGCTAATAAATTACGCGGATAATTTATTCATCTTCTTTTTCATTATTAATTACAATATTATTTACCGTATTAATAACATTATCTTTTCCATACTTAGTTACTAAGGACCGTAAAATAAAATAATGTTTTCTTTCCATTAAAAAATCAACTCCTTTCTGAGTTGATTTGTTGCACTTCACTTACACGATGCCTTGTGGTAATAATTGTTCACGCGTTGACTTCGGATCAGCATTTTTTGTGTGGGCAATCATTTTATTTTAATTGTTGTTAAAATCTTGAATTAATTTTGATAAATTAATTTTTTGATTATTGTAAGTATAAATACTTGGAATTGATTTTCAATATGCTGCTGGAGCATATAAACTTCGCACAAGTTCACTTGGGTTAAAATTTAAATTTTCATAACGTGCTAATAAGGAAATTTTTGTTAGCAACCCTGTTGTATTAATCATACTACGAAGTTTTTCAGGAATATCATTGTTGTCATTATTACTGTCATTTTTATGGCGACAAGCTAATAACGGCATGCTATTTCCAACTACAACAGTTGTAATGGCAAAAAAACTTAATATTTTTTTCATAAGATAAAACCTTCCCTTTGTACATTATAAAAATAAATACTTTTTTATTTTAATGAAAAAAAACAAGTTAACAGTTCTATTGGTTTCTTTACTGACAAAATGCCGAGTTTGGGAACCTTCCACTAAAAATATGTAATTGTAAAATTAAATAATTGTAGAACCAATATATTTAATTTTTAGAGTTAATTTTTAAATAAAAAAAATCAACCCAATAAGGGTCGATTTTTTTGTCCTATTTCATCGTTTATTCTACAAATTTAAATAATTATTTAAAATAAAAAAACAAACTACAGTTTGTTTTTTTCTGTTTCTAAGACAAAAACACTTGCATTTATTAATAAAATTTGTTAAATATATTATTGGCAGTTACATATGCCATTTGCTAAAATTATAAATAAGGAGGGATTTTTGATGATAAAACCATTAGGCAAAAATATTGTCTTAGCAAAAGAAGAAAAAGAGGAAACTTTTATTAATGGAATTTATTTACAAGAAGATGAGAAAAGCAAAAGTCATATCGGAAAAATAATTGCAATTAGTACCGAAGTTGAAAAAGAACAAGCATTTGAAGGAAAAATTAATAATAAAGTTCTTTATCGTGAATATGCTGGAACCGAAGTTGAATATGATAATAGAAAATTAGTTTTAATTTCTGTCGAAGATGTTTTAGCTATTATTAAATAATAGACTTTAAAGGGGGAATCAAATTATGGCAAAATCAATTAAATTTTCAGAAGATGCAAGAATGATGTTAATTAACGGAATTAATAAATTAACTGATGCTGTTAAAGTAACATTAGGACCAAAAGGAAAATATGTTTTATTAGAAAAAGAATATGGTTCACCATTAATTACAAATGATGGTGTTACTATTTCAAAAGAGATTGAATTAAGTAATCATTTTGAAAATATGGGAGCAAAATTAGTTGCTGAAGTAGCAAATAAAACAAATGATGTAGCTGGTGATGGGACAACAACAGCAATTGTTTTAACACAAGCAATTGTTAAAGAAGGATTAAAAAATATTACTGCTGGAGCTAATGCGGTAGCAATTCGAAATGGAATTGAAAAAACAGTTAAAGCAATTGTGGAATTATTACAACAATCAGCAAAACAAATTAAGACTAAAGCAGAAATTGCTCAAGTTGCTAGTGTTAGTTCAAAAGATCCAGAAATTGGTAATTTAATTGCTGAAATTATGGAAAAAGTTGGTAATGATGGTGTTATTACAATTGAGGAGTCAAAAACAATTGATACTGAATTAAGTATCACCGAAGGATTACAGTTTGATAAAGGTTATTTATCACAATATATGGTAACTGATAGTGAAAAAATGTTAACAGAATTTGAAAATCCTTATATTTTAATTACTGATAAAAAAATTAGTAACATGAAAGAAATTTTACCAATTTTAGAAAAAATTGTTGAAGAAGGACGACCATTATTAATTATTGCCGATGATGTTGATGGTGATGTTCTACCAACATTATTACTAAATAAAATGCGTGGAGCATTTAATATTGCTGTTGTTAAAGCACCAGAATTTGGTGATAATCGTAAAAACTTATTAGAAGACATTGCTATTTTAACTAAGGCAAAATTTGTTAATGGTGAATTGGGAATGGATTTTAAAACATTAACTTTAGATGATTTGGGAACAGCAAAAAAAGTAATTGTTTCAAAAGATACAACAACAATTATTGAAGGCGGTTGCAAAAAAGCTGATTTAGAAGCACGAAAAGAGTTTATTCGTGGTCAAATTAAAAGTGCAACTTCATCATTTGAACAAGAAAAGTTACAAAAACGTTTAGCAAAATTAGCAGGCGGGGTTGGAATTATTAAAGTTGGGGCACCAACCGAAACGGAAATGAAAGAGAAAAAACTTCGAATTGAAGATGCATTAAATTCAACAAAAGCCGCAGTTGAAGAAGGAATTGTTGCTGGTGGGGGAACTGCTTTAGTTCAAGTTGGACATAAATTAACTAATTTGAAATTAAATGAAGAGGAAAAATTAGGATTAAATATTGTCTTACGAGCAATTGAAGAACCAGTTCGTCAAATTGCTGATAATGCAGGGGTTGATGGTTCAATCATTATTAATAAATTAAAAGACCAACCTAATAATGTTGGTTATAATGCTGCAACAAATGTCTGAGAAGACATGATTACAGCTGGAATTGTTGATCCCGTTAAAGTAACAAGATATGCCTTACAACACGCTGGTAGTGTTAGTGCATTATTGTTAACAACAGAAGCAGTTGTGGTAAATGACCCAGAAGAAAAACAACCAAAAATACCAAGTTATCCCGATTTAGGAATTTAATTAACAAGAATTTTATTTCAATAAAAGACAAGTTTTACTTGTTTTTTTTTTCATTAAAATAAAAAAGTATTTATTTTTATAATGTACAAAGGGAAGGTTTTATCTTATGAAAAAAATATTAAGTTTTTTTGCCATTACAACTGTTGTAGTTGGAAATAGCATGCCGTTATGGCATCGTGTAAGTGAAGTGCAACAAATCAACTCAGAAAGGAGTTGATTTTTTAATGGAAAGAAAACATTATTTTATTTTACGGTCCTTAGTAACTAAGTATGGAAAAGATAATGTTATTAATACGGTAAATAATATTGTAATTAATAATGAAAAAGAAGATGAATAAATTATCCGCGTAATTTATTAGCGGTAATTTATTCAATATAGTTTATTTTGAGCGTAGCGAACACGCGAAGCGTGCCGCGAAAATTAGATTTTTAGGAGGAATAAGTTATGCCAGTTTGATTAACGACAATTTTTAGTGTTGTTATTATATTAGGTATTTTTGCATGAATTGGTTTATCAATTTATCAAAAAATTCGCCAAATTAAAGCAAATAAGAAAAAAGAACAAGAAAAATTAGATAAGGACTTTAATTTTGTCGAAAACTCTTGATGAAATAAAAAAAATCATCAATATGACAATTTGAAAACTAATTTTGTGTAAGATTATGATTTTGCTTTAAATTTTTTAAACGTTAAAATATAATACCGTTGATTGTTGGTTTGGTGTTAAACCTTTGTGTTGGTATTTTCATTTTCAGAGCTTTAAATAATTTTGAATATTAGTGAAACCCAAACCATGATAATGAATTAAGGCTTCTTTAAGACTGGATTGTAATTTACTAATCTTATTTAACTTTTGATAACTAGTATCAGGGTTTGTACTAGTTTTGGTGGAATATAGAGTAGAATTTGTTTGTTTTGCTACTAATAAATATAGTGGTTGCATATCAGAAATAATTATTGATTTTTCTTTAATTAGTTGCTTATTCATATTTTCAATAATCCATTGTTTTTGTAATCTTTTGGTATTGGTGGATTGAACAAAAATATTATTATTGCTATCAACTGCCATTTGAATACAGCATTTGGTATCAGTTGAAAATGGATCGAGATGAGTTTTTCGTTTATCAAATTTATCTTTAAAATTGCCTTTATGAATTTCTTTAATAAATGTTTCATCCATTTGGATTTGACCATTTAATTTTTTAAATTTTAACTGTGTATTTTCTAATTGTTTTGATTGCATTAATTTTTGTCGATTATATCAAGCGGTTTTTGGGGTTGTTTTAATAAAACGAGAAATTATTTTACTAGATTGTCCTAACAATGAAATTTGAATTAATAAATTTCACTGTTCATAATTTAAATGACTTCAATAAGTAAAATGATGACGAAATGCATCAAAACTAGCACGACATTTTTTACATAAATATTTTTGTTTTCCTTCGGAATTATGACCATTTTTAACACAATGAAAAGATTTGCAATTAGGACATATAATGCCTTTATCTCTAAATTTTTGATCAATTTCATTTAAACGTTTTTGTTTTTTAATTAAGTCTGCTTGTTGTTTTATTTTTTCATAAAATTCTAAAAATTGATCATCTGTTAAGCTATTTATTAATTCTGTAATTATTTTTTTCATCATTTATTTACCTCCATATATTAAAAATATACCTAATTTTAGGTATATTTTATAAATATCAAGAGTTTTCGACAAAATTAAAGACTATTATCTTTAATTTTGTCGAAAACTCTTGATGAAATAAAAAAAATCATCAATATGACAATTTGAAAACTAATTTTGTGTAAGATTATGATTTTGCTTTAAATTTTTTAAACGTTAAAATATAATACCGTTGATTGTTGGTTTGGTGTTAAACCTTTGTGTTGGTATTTTCATTTTCAGAGCTTTAAATAATTTTGAATATTAGTGAAACCCAAACCATGATAATGAATTAAGGCTTCTTTAAGACTGGATTGTAATTTACTAATCTTATTTAACTTTTGATAACTAGTATCAGGGTTTGTACTAGTTTTGGTGGAATATAGAGTAGAATTTGTTTGTTTTGCTACTAATAAATATAGTGGTTGCATATCAGAAATAATTATTGATTTTTCTTTAATTAGTTGCTTATTCATATTTTCAATAATCCATTGTTTTTGTAATCTTTTGGTATTGGTGGATTGAACAAAAATATTATTATTGCTATCAACTGCCATTTGAATACAGCATTTGGTATCAGTTGAAAATGGATCGAGATGAGTTTTTCGTTTATCAAATTTATCTTTAAAATTGCCTTTATGAATTTCTTTAATAAATGTTTCATCCATTTGGATTTGACCATTTAATTTTTTAAATTTTAACTGTGTATTTTCTAATTGTTTTGATTGCATTAATTTTTGTCGATTATATCAAGCGGTTTTTGGGGTTGTTTTAATAAAACGAGAAATTATTTTACTAGATTGTCCTAACAATGAAATTTGAATTAATAAATTTCACTGTTCATAATTTAAATGACTTCAATAAGTAAAATGATGACGAAATGCATCAAAACTAGCACGACATTTTTTACATAAATATTTTTGTTTTCCTTCGGAATTATGACCATTTTTAACACAATGAAAAGATTTGCAATTAGGACATATAATGCCTTTATCTCTAAATTTTTGATCAATTTCATTTAAACGTTTTTGTTTTTTAATTAAGTCTGCTTGTTGTTTTATTTTTTCATAAAATTCTAAAAATTGATCATCTGTTAAGCTATTTATTAATTCTGTAATTATTTTTTTCATCATTTATTTACCTCCATATATTAAAAATATACCTAATTTTAGGTATATTTTATAAATATCAAGAGTTTTCGACAAAATTAAAGACTATTATCTTTAATTTTGTCGAAAACTCTTGATGAAATAAAAAAAATCATCAATATGACAATTTGAAAACTAATTTTGTGTAAGATTATGATTTTGCTTTAAATTTTTTAAACGTTAAAATATAATACCGTTGATTGTTGGTTTGGTGTTAAACCTTTGTGTTGGTATTTTCATTTTCAGAGCTTTAAATAATTTTGAATATTAGTGAAACCCAAACCATGATAATGAATTAAGGCTTCTTTAAGACTGGATTGTAATTTACTAATCTTATTTAACTTTTGATAACTAGTATCAGGGTTTGTACTAGTTTTGGTGGAATATAGAGTAGAATTTGTTTGTTTTGCTACTAATAAATATAGTGGTTGCATATCAGAAATAATTATTGATTTTTCTTTAATTAGTTGCTTATTCATATTTTCAATAATCCATTGTTTTTGTAATCTTTTGGTATTGGTGGATTGAACAAAAATATTATTATTGCTATCAACTGCCATTTGAATACAGCATTTGGTATCAGTTGAAAATGGATCGAGATGAGTTTTTCGTTTATCAAATTTATCTTTAAAATTGCCTTTATGAATTTCTTTAATAAATGTTTCATCCATTTGGATTTGACCATTTAATTTTTTAAATTTTAACTGTGTATTTTCTAATTGTTTTGATTGCATTAATTTTTGTCGATTATATCAAGCGGTTTTTGGGGTTGTTTTAATAAAACGAGAAATTATTTTACTAGATTGTCCTAACAATGAAATTTGAATTAATAAATTTCACTGTTCATAATTTAAATGACTTCAATAAGTAAAATGATGACGAAATGCATCAAAACTAGCACGACATTTTTTACATAAATATTTTTGTTTTCCTTCGGAATTATGACCATTTTTAACACAATGAAAAGATTTGCAATTAGGACATATAATGCCTTTATCTCTAAATTTTTGATCAATTTCATTTAAACGTTTTTGTTTTTTAATTAAGTCTGCTTGTTGTTTTATTTTTTCATAAAATTCTAAAAATTGATCATCTGTTAAGCTATTTATTAATTCTGTAATTATTTTTTTCATCATTTATTTACCTCTATATATTAAAAATATACCTAATTTTAGGTATATTTTATAAATATCAAGAGTTTTCGACAAAATTAAAGACTATTATTAAAAATTAAATAGTATTTTTCAGTGTGTCAATTTTTATTATTTTATATATTTAACATTGTTAATAACATTGTTTATTAAATAAATATTTAGTTAGGAGTTGATAAAATTGAGTAATTTTGTTAAGAAAAATCAAAATATAGAAAATTATTTTATTCGTAAAGAGTTGATAGTTTTTGAAACAGAAAAAGCAATTTTTATAAATTTACCTAATCATAATCGTCATATTGGTTTTTGGTTGAGTAATAAATTTATTTATCCGAGTGAAAAACACTCAGAACAAGTAGCAATCGGTTTGATTTATGATAATTCTTATCGTATTGTAAAATATGATGAAAATTTAAAACGTCATGTGTGAAAATATTTAACTGGGGCAGAACTAATCAATTTGTATAATCAATACAAATAAAATTATTTTACACAAATGAAAAAAGCAATATTTCCTGGTGAACCTCAAAAAGTAAAAACAACTAACAATAATTTAACAAATTGAAGTGATGAAAAAGTAGATAAATTAATTAATGATTTGAAGGACTTAAATTAATGGGTTTATATGATTATTGAGTTCAATTTGTTAGTTATATTATTGGTTCAAATGCTCCTGAATTTTTATATGTCATATCATTTGTATTATTTATCGTTTTATTTTTGGGGATGTTTTTTAAACTTATTCAGAAAATGTGGAGTTTTTAAATATGCAAAATGATTGAGAAAAATTAAAAGAGTTTTTTATTTATGTATTTTTGTTTATAGATAAAACGAATGTTGAAATTATTACAACTTGAAATTTAACTCAAAATGAATATTTAACTCTTATGATTGGTATTTGAATTGTGATTTTATTTTTAACGTGGTTTTTATTGTGAATGGTTTTTAAAATAGTTGGGTATTTTAAGTAATGAAAAAATTTATATTTTTCGTAAAAAATTATTGTTATATTAGTGGTTCAATGATTTTGTTTAGTTTAATTTATTTATTACTTTGAATAATTTCATTAAATTATACCGGTTTAGTATTTTGATTATTGTTTGCTTTGCAATGTGTTTATTTTGTCTGATGAGTTTGAAAAAACATATTTTATCAGTTGAGTGCTTTTCGGTTAGTAAATTTTGTTTGAGATAATCCGTTATCAGTAATTATTGGTAAGTTAGGGACGGGAAAAACTTTACTTTTAACTTATTTATCACAAACTATGAAACTATTAACAGATAAGATTTATAGTAATTATCCGTTAGAAGATGATAAAGTTAAAGTTTTAACATTTAAAAATTTAGATTTTACAGATAGAACAAAACCAGTTCCCCCAGATGATAGTGTTATTTTATTTGATGAAAGTTATTTATATATTGATGGAACTAGTCCCCACGATGAGAAAAAAGTTCATAGTGGTAAAATTCCGTGAATTGTATTAGCAAGACATTTTGGTAATCGTGCTTTATTTACTGCTCAGCGTGAGGGTATGATTTTAAATAATATTCGACAATTAGCAAGTGGTATTATTATTCCAATTTCATTTAAAAAACCTATTGCTAAAAAAGGATTTAATTTTTTTAATCGTTTCTTTATTATGCGAATTGGTATTTTTCAAGATATTACAGATTATGAAATTTGAAAAACAAAATCAGTAGAACGAACAGCCGAAGGTAAACGAGCAAAACATAAGTCGGATGTTGGGTTAGGAATTCGGTTTTTTAAAATAATTATTCCATTAGAATTTGCACAGAAATATGATAGTAAATGATTAAAGTTTGTTCGTGATTTAAAAAATGATGAAATAGTTAATTATAAAGAATATTATTGGTCAGAAATTACTAAATTAAGTGTTAAAGAGCGTTTAGCATTGTTTGATATTGATATTTTGAAAAAAAATTTAAAACCTAAAAAAGAAAAAGGAAGTGATAAAGATGATTAATTTATTATCAGAAAGTAATAATTGAGATAAGATTTTTAGTTTTATTTTTGATGTATTTTTGTTTATTTTTGATGTAATTTGAAATACTAAATTACCAATGACAAATACAACTATTGCTTATTTTATTATCTTTTTTATGGTTGTTAAGTTGTCTATTTATGCAATTCACGGAACAAGAACGCAATATAACGAATTAGGTTCAACTGTTAAAAACAGTACATCAAAATTGTATGCTTCAACAGTACGTGGTGTTAAAAAAGCACATAAGGCTAATAAAAATGGTCGGTGAAAGGAAACAGATTAATGATTAGATTAGTTTTATTAGTTGCTGCAATTGCTATTTTTGGTACTAGTTTTATTACGGTGATTATAAATCAATTAACATCAGCAAAAAATATCATTATGGATTTATATAACTCAGATACTTTTTTACTTTCTTTGTTTGGTAAAATGGCAATTTTGTTTAGTCATCCATTAATGTTAACAATATCAAGTTTATATATTGTTGGGTTTATTGTTTCAAAAACATTGTATAGTTAGGGGTTGAATTATAAATATGAAAAAATCATTATCTTTATTTGCCATATCTATTTTAGGTATTTTAGGTTTAATTATTCCATTTATTACTTTAACAGCATTTAAACCCTTAAATCAGCAGAATTATACTGTTAATTAACAAACAACGGGAATGAATGAAACTGATTTTATTAATACAATGTTTTTACGCAGTAGTTTTTTTGAAAACTGGTCTGAAACAAATTACTTTATTAATCCAACTCTAAAAACATCACAAACATTAACTTATAATGATAAATGATATTTAGACTTTTTAAAGAATAGTTATTCAACGGGAATTTCATTTGATAAGCCTAGTGATGAGTTTATGGATTTATATAAAAATTGAGATACTTATGCTAAACAATATAATATTGATAAATTCTATGATGTTGATAAAAAACAATTTTTAAAAGAATTAACTAATTTTTCTTATTCTTTTGCTAAGTATTTTAATACTGTGGAAGTTATTAATAAATTAGAAAGAGGTATTGATAATTTACAATTAGTTAAAATGATTAATGAGTTTTGAATACAAATTCCTAGAACACAGGCACCTAATAAAGAATTTTTAACTGCTACTAATAAATGATATTTTTATGGAGAAAAAAGAAATGGTCAATATTTGCTTACAAAATTTTATTTTGATAATAATTTTATTAAAAATCAAAATTTGTTATGACAACACTTAAAAAATGATTCAGATTTTATTTGAAACTATAATTTAGTATATCGTTGAGATGGAAACGGTGAACCAGAATTACCCGTTGTTGATAATGATGGCAAATTAAAATGATATACTGAATATTATCAAAATGTTCGTTCTTTTTTGCTTAAATATATTGATGTTATTGTACAAGAAAATATCCGAATTCAGCAAGGTGGTAATCCAAACTATGATGACCCAAATTTGGGTAGTGAAAGAATAATTTTTGATTTTGAAATTATTAATAATATGGAAAAATTAGATTGAAAACCTGATGTTATTTTAACTAGAAAATCAATTTATCGGATGATTTTAACAATTGATGAAAATAAAAATATTATTGCTGGTAGTTTAGAATTAACACATTTTAAACAATATTGGGATGGTAATAATGCAAATAGTTATTGGTATACTGATGATTTAGGTTTTTTATTTTCTTTCATAAAAGAAAAAGAAGATACTTTTAATTTTAGTGCTGAAACTTATAATTATTATCAAGGTAATTCTCCTAATATTGGTAAAATGGTTTTTGAACAGATGAAAGGTCAAATTGATATTAATAAATTTTTAAAAGCCTTTTTTACCCATGCTTTGGTACCTGTTTTTCAAAATCGTAGTAATTTTATTGAAAGTGGTTATATTGATAATTTACAGTATGATACTGTTTTAATTAATTTTTTTGGTTTAAAATTGATTAATTTTAGAGATGTTTTAATTGATGAAACTAATACTAATAAAAATCAATTTGAAAAACTATTAAATAGTATGTTTACGGTTTCCCAAAATTTTTATAAAGATTATTTACGTACCATTTTTGATTTAGAAAATGATACTTATGTACAAGGATATAATAAAAAATATGGTTTATTAGCAAATAATGGTTTTAAAATTTATCCTCGTTATTTTTATTTTTCTGATAAATACAATCAATTAGACATTAAATTGTATTCAGCATTTAAAAATCGTTTTTATAATACTAATTATGGTAATGTATTTAATTATGATTTTTCAGTTGCAAATAATTATAATATTAATCAAAATGAAGGTTATATTTTTGAAGGTGCTTTAAAAGATAAATACGGTTTAAAATACAAAAAAATTGAAGAACAAAAAATCGGTTATAATGTTTTTGAATTACAAGCCCAAAAAGAAAATGATATGTACCGTTATTATGATTTTAATTTTGGAATTTATAACTGACAAGAAATAAATAATGGCGGGTTGTTTCCTGATGGACAATGATGACAAGCCCAATATGAAAGTTGTAGTTGATATAATTTAGCGTGTCATATAAAAAATGCTGCAATTTGAATTGTAAATAATATTCCCGTTGTTAAACAAGTAAACGAATTAGCAAGCGGTGTTGGTAAAATATTTCAAACAATATATAGTTTTTTTAGTCAAACATTTGAGGTATGAAAATTTAGTCCAGCATTATATAATACAATAACAAATATATTCCTATTAATTATCTTTATGAAGTTTGTTCGATTAATTTAAAAAAGGACTTGTTAGTCCTTTTATTCTTTTCAATCAATTATTAGTCCTGTGTCTTTATTAATTTCTGGTATTTGTGGTTCATTGTTTTTATTTCAACGATATACTAAATTATAGTTTCAAATAAAATATGAATCATTTTTTAAGTGTTGTCATCAAGTGTTTTGATTATTAATAAAATTATTATCAAAATAAAATTTTGTCGTTATATAATTATTTTCATATTTATTTATATAAAAATATCATTTATTAGTAGCAGTTAAAAATTCTTTATTAGGTGCCTGTGTTCTAGGAATATTAGTTCATTTGCTATTTTCTGGTAGTTGTTGTGGTTCTGGTGTAGGTTTATTACCCCCCCGTTTTCATTATTATTTGGTTTTTCACAACTAATTAATGTTGTTGTACTTGTTGCTGTTAATCCGATTATTCCTAAAATACTTAGTAACTTTTTCATATTTTACTTCTCCTTTATTAAAATTACTTGAATGCTATAATTGATTTTATCATATATCAATAATGTATTAAATAATTTTAATATTAAATTTATAAATTAATGAAAGGTATATAAATGTTATGTATAGTCATTTAAGTTTTATTGATAGGGTTAAATTGGAAAAATTATTATTATCAAAATTATTTTTAAAAAAGAATGGTGAAATAAATATTTCACAAATTGCTAAATGTTTGAACAGAAATCGTAGTACTATTTTGCGAGAAATTAAGCGTTTTAAAACTATTGATGAATATAGTGCTTATAAGTCAGATAAAATGTATTATGAGAAAAGAAAAAAGAATAATAAAAGATATAAGTTTACAGAAGAACAATTAAATTTTATTAATATAAGATTTAATGTTTATCGTGATTCTCCATCACAACTTATTCATCGTTATTTTCTAAAGTTTGGTATTAAATTTCCTGTTTGTGTTAAAACATTGTATAAATGAATTCGTTTGGGTTTTTATGGTTTTTTAAAACAGAATTTACGTCATCGTGGTAAAAAATATAAAACAAAAGGAAAATTTGATAATCGTGGTAAATTAATTAATTTTAAATCAATATGAGATATTGAGAATAAAGAGACTGATGTTGGTTGATTTGAAATGGATACCATAGTTGGAAAAGAGCATCAATCTAGTAATTTGGTTTTAGTTGAACAAAATAGTAAAAGTTATTTTGTTATGAAATTAAAAAATCATACTGCTAATGAAGTTGTGGAAAAGTTTAAAGATATTGTTATAAGTAATAATTTATTTGGGAAAATTAAAGGAATAATAACTGATAGAGGAAAAGAATTTAGTAAATGAAGAGAATTAGAAATATTTGCTGAAACACAAGTTTATTTTTGTGACCCTGGTAAACCACAACAAAAACCATTAATTGAATATATGAATTATGAACTTAGACAATGATTTCCTGAGGGAACTGATTTTAATAATGTTAGTCAACAAAAAATAAATTGAGTAGTTAATGTTATAAATGATAAATTAAGGCCTGTTCTTAATTGAAAAACAGCAAAAGAGGTATTTTCAGATAATTTTAAATAGGTTTATTTGAAGTAATTTAATAAATTATTTTTTAGTGTGCTTAATTTTCCTTAAAATAAAATAAAAACTATAAATATTTTGATTTTTAAAAATTTATAATTGATTTTTTATGATTTTTATTGTATTATTTGACTAATAAGATTTGTTGCACTTCATTTTACATAATTCCATCAAAAGAAACTCGATCAGATGCTGAAACTTGACTAATACTTGCAACACAACGGCTAATCATTTTACCTTGTGGTTTTAGCTTACAAAAAACTTTAATTTTATTTGCTATCTTAAAATTCAAATTTTGACATGCTTGATAAACCTTACTAGCTGCTGCTGTATCAATAATTTTTAGTTTAAAAGACTCTCATTCTTTATCTAACTTCACTTGCTGATAATTAATTCGTAATTTATCAACTTGAACTTCATCTTTATATAAAATAATATCTTCGTTATTAGCATCATAACAATATTCTGAACCTAAATCAGAAAAACATAATTGTAAATAATCAATTTCAAAAAGATTAACTTGCATCATTTCACCATTGTTCCTTTTTATATTATTTTAACCTTATCATAAAAATTAAGCCCATGCAATTATCTGCTTTAAAATAACCTTATTTTTGTTGTGATAAATAAAGTTTAATTTGAGCCCCTTTTTGCCGAATATTTTTTAAAAAAGTTCGCTTTCCTAGAAATCGGACCGCCCCACCAATTGTTTGTTCTTTTTGAATTCGTTGTAAATATGTAACTCGCGTGCGGTTTGGTTTGATTTTTTCAAACCGAAAAATTGTTCAATAAGTATCTTGGTCAACTTTTGTTTGTAAACTATAGATTTTGTTACGGACATATTCGTTACATTAATAACTTTGGCCAGTACTTTTATCGTGTAACATAAGATCTTGCTTTAAGTTATCTAACGGTAGTTTTTCGCGCATCGTTAATAATGATAATGTAACAATTTTTTTAAATAGTGGGTCAATTGCTTCAAAGACATCAAAAGTATAATGTCCCTCACAAAGACGGTGAACTTCGTCAAAATTATTATAATATTTTCGATCTAAACTATTCGTATTAGCGGCTGTTTTTCAAATTCCCATCCGTTACTTGACACCTCCAGTTATGTTTTCTTTATTTTACGATTCTTTTTTGCTAATTGTTTTGCATTTTTTTTATCTTTTCGTGCTTGACGATATTTTACTACTAATTCATTATGTAAAGTTTTTCATTCCTTATGATAACGTTCTTTTAAAACACGACGATCTTGGAGATTCGGACTCTGTTTTAATTCCGCACGTTGTTGCAAACGCAATGCTTTTGCTTGTGGTTCAGCATAATTACGACCCGTAAACAAGAATTGAATTCGACCTAAATAATTAAGAGAAACAGCAGTATCATTATTTTTGGCAATTTTATTTGCAATTAAAATAAACGGAATGTAAAGGACAGCCATTAAAATTAAATTTGAGAGGGCTAAAATAATTCCCTTCCAACTTCCCGTTGTAATGAAAGCACCAACTCCTACCGGCGCCACTCACGGAATTAATAATGCTGCGCCTGGCACGACCCCTGTTGAAATTCAAAATCATGTTCAAATCACAATTAAACATGGCCCAATAATTGCTGGAATAGCCATTACTGGGTTTAAGATTAAGGGATACGCAAAGGTTACTAGTTCATTAATGTTAAAGATTCCTGGCGCAATTGAACTTTTTGAGATAGTTCGTGCTTGTTTATCACGCCCCATAATTAGAGTAATAAGTAATAACCCTAAGGACATTCCTCATCCCCCTAAAAAGATAAAGCCATCAAAAAATCCTTGTGAAAAAATAAATGGTAAACTTTGACTAGCTTTAAAAGCAATTGAATTTTGTACTGTTGCATATAACCAAACTGGGGCAAAAATTCCATTCATAATGTTTGTCCCATGTAAACCAAAGAACCAAAAGAATGATACAAATAAAATATATAATAAGGCAAATCCTAGTCCCACATCGGGATTAGACGCAGCGTTCATAAAAGGATATGTAAAAAATTTATAAATTAAAGTAACTAATGTTAATGCTTTAAAATTTAAATTAAAAGCACTATATTCTGAATTTGTTGCAATGTCATTCAATGGTCCAAATTGTCCTCACATTGAATCAGCAGTCATTGTTAAATATTCAATCTTTTTCACTAATGCAATTTGAGCATCAGTTAAAGGTTCTAAAGTTCCATTTAATAGTTGAAACATTTCCCCTTCCGTATTTCGAAAAATTCCTGCAAAATCAGATTGTTTAGTAAATTGTGCATTAAATTGATCAATCACCGTATATTCAATTGGTGCTCAAATTAATAACTGTGATACGATCCCAAATAAAAAAGTTGTAATAATCATTGGTAATAATTTTGCAAAAACATGACCAACGGCGGGGGGAACATTTTTTGGCATCCTAATTGCTAACCGATTATTGCGTTGTAGAAAAATAAATAATTCCGCACTTAAAAAGGCAATAATAATGCCAGAAAACAACCCTTCTGCTCCCATAAATTTATGCGCAAATTCTCAACCACCAATCCCTGCTCCCGCGACAATAAAAGTGGCAAAATAAACAATTCCATCCATAATTGCTGGGTCTTGACCACGACGTTTTCCTAATAAATAACCAATTAGAAAAACAATATATAACGTCATCACCATTAAGGAAGCATTTCAAATTACCCCATTAACAGATTTTAACGCTTCAAGGGCATTCACAGCATTAGGCAAAAAAACAATGTTATCACCATCAAAACCATTATGCATTTTACTTCAATACAATTTATTTGGTTTTGTCCTCACTGATTCTCCCATAATTAAATCATCTCCTTTCTCAAATTATAAATTTAATTTTTGTAACGCAAAAGATAAGACTTTGTCACCATCACCCATCCCATAATCCATTTGATCAATTACAAAAACCGGAATTTAATATTTAATTGTTTTGTTAAAACGATCTAATTCATAACGAACTTGTGGTCCTAATAATAAAATGCTAGATTCTTGCCAACGATGAATTGCCTCAATGGTTGGAATTGCTAAAACAGTTATCTCACAATCTAGCTTTTTCGCTGCTTCTTCCATTCGTTGGACCAAAATTGATGTACTCATCCCGGCGGAACAAGCCAACATAATAATTGGTTTTGCATCCATTATTTTGGTTTCCTTTCTCTAAATTTTATTATTTTAAATGATTATAAAGAGTAAATAGTTGCTAATTCCAAGCTTTTCTACTTTTAGTTTATCACAGTTTTTGTTATAACAAAAAAAACGGAAAGTTCAATCCGTTCCAAAAAAATTTTTTTCTTACTTTTTATTAATAAGTTGGTCATTAATCAAAACAATAAATTTATCAAAACTAACAGTTGTTTGTTCTTCTTGACCATAAATCCGATATGTAATTAATTTTTGATCACGTTCTTGATCACCAATAACAATTTGATATGGGATTTTTGCTACTTGTGCTTCACGAATTTTATAACTTAACCGTTCATCGCGATCATCAATACTTGTTCGTAATTTTAGTTTTTTAAATTGTTGGTGTAGTTCTTCAGCGTATGCTAAATGATGTTGATTATTAACAGGCATTAAAACAATTTGTTTTGGTGCTAGTCAAAATGGCAAGACCCCTTTTGATTGTTCTAATAAAATTGCAATGAAACGTTCATAAGTACCAATTAAACCACGATGTAACATTACTGGCATTGCTTTTTCCCCATTTGAGTCAATATAACTTAACTTAAATTTTTGGGGTAGTAAAAAATCAAATTGCAATGTTGAAACAGTAATTTCATGGTTTAAAGCTGTTTTAATTTGAACATCTAATTTTGGACCATAAAAAGCCGCTTCACCAACCATTCGAACATATGGGGTTTTTAAATCATCTAAAGCTTCTTGTAACATTTGCTCAGCATGATTTCACATTTGATCATCATCATAATATTTTTCCTTATTAGCTGGGTCTCGTAATGATAACGAATAATAATCAACACTAATATTTAAAGTTGTTAAAACTTCACTAATTAACTTAAAACAACGTTTAAATTCTTCTTTTAACTGGTCATGACGAAGAAAAATATGTGAATCAGTTAATTGCATCATTCGCACCCGTTCTAGTCCTGTTAAACTCCCCGATGTTTCATAACGGTGTAAAATGGCATGTTCGGCAATTCGAAGGGGCAAATCACGATAACTACGTTGTTTATAATTATAAACAGCAATATGATGGGGACAAGCCATTGGTCGTAAAACACTAATTTCATTATCTTGTGACATTGGCGCAAACATATTTTCCTGATAATGATCTCAGTGCCCAGAAATCTTATACATTTCACTTGTCCCAATAACAGGAGTATCAACTTCAATAAAATCATATTCTCATTCTTTTTCCCGAATATATTCTTGTAACACTTTTTTTAAAACCATACCATTTGGTAATCAAATTGGTAACCCTGGTCCAACTAACTGATCAAAAGTAAAAATTTCAAGGTCTTTGCCAATTTTACGATGATCACGCTCTTTTCGTTCTTGATAAGTAAGCATTAATTGTTCAAATAGTTCACGAGAAAAATGAGCACCACCAGTAATTCGTTGCAACATTTTATTTTTAGCATCATCTTTTCAATATGCTCCAGCTAAGGCTCATAATTTAAAAACTTTAATATTTTTAGGCGGAACAACGGGATAATTATTTGATAAATATAATTGTTCAGCCACAAAGTAAGCACATTGTTCAGCAACCGCTTGGTCACTCATTGTTGCTAAGAAGTATTCATTATTTTGATATCATTTTTTTGCATCTGCTCCTGACCCACAAACAGAATTAATTGTAATATTATTATTAATTAATTTTGTTATTTCTGCTTCAATAGCACTAATATCAGTTTCTTTTAGATGTGGTTCAACATCAATATCAACGAAAAAAGTATCATCTTGGTAAGCAATTTGTGCAATACGAACCGTTGGATATAAATTAGTAATTGCTTTTGCAGTTATTAACCCTGCGGTATAATTAATCATTGATAATGCTAACGGTGATTTATCCGTAATAATTTCTAATGTGCCATCGGTTGTTATCAAATAATCTAAATGACAAACTTTGTTAGCAAAGACTCCTCCTAAGGCTGCTTTCCCCAAACTTGGTGCAATACTAGTTGCAATTGCTTGAATTGTTTGTGGTTCTGCTAATTCACGCACCTGACCATCAGGTAAAGTAATTTTAATCATTTTGTATCTTCCTTTCTAAAAGAAAAACTCGCTCCCAATATTATTCCTTAATAACACTAGGAGCGAGTTTTTCACGGTACCATCCTAATTAAATTAGGTTTAAACCTAATTTATCTTTCACACTTAATAACGAAAAGTGCTTAAACGTAAACATTATTGTTGCTAGTAATTTAACTATTCTTTTGTTAAGCTTCCATCATCCTTAACTTGCTGGAAAAAGAAGTGTCGTTAAACTATGGTCAACTTGTTTAATTTATTTAATTGTAATTTCTTTAATTTCTTCATTACGAGCAAATAAGATTGTTGAACCAACTTTTGCTCCTCATTTTTTTGCAACTTCGCAAATTGCTTGATCATTAGTTTTAAACTCATCATAATTATCAACTTTGTTCATAAAAATTGAATGTCATACTCCAAAAGCGGTATATAACGCTGGAATTGGAGTAACTCCTAAAATTATAACATTGGGACGGAATTTTGAAATTGTTTTCAATAGTTCGCCCGTATTTGAAACAACCACTGCATATTCATATTTACCATCTTTAGCTTTATTTGCTAATTTTTTAGCAATTTCAGCTCGTGGTCCAGATGTTGAACGGGTCGCATCTTCTAATTGTTTATCATAGTATAATTTTGAATAAAACTCATGTTCAGCACGTTTATTAATTAAAGCCATTGTGCCAACAGTAATAAAGGGATAGTCACCATTTGCTGATTCTCCTGATAACATCGTTGCATCAGACCCTAATTCTGTTGCAAAGTAAACATCAGTTACTTCCGCTCTTGTTGGCGAAGGGTTTTCTGTCATTGTTTCTAACATTTGTGTTGCTACAATTACAATTTTTCCTGCTTCACGACATTTACGAATAATGATTTTTTCTCAATATGGAACATCATAATAAGGAATCTCTAATCCTAAGTCTCCCCGTGCCACCATAATTCCGTCTGCAGCAGCAATAATTTCATCAATATTATTAATTCCAATTTGTGATTCAATCTTCGCAATAATTTGAATGTGCTCCACACTACATTCTTTTAATAGTTTTCGAATTTCTTTGATATTTGCTGCTGTATTAACAAATGAAGCAGCAATATAATCAATTCCTTGTTCCACTCCAAATTTAATATCATTAATATCTTTTTCGGCTAAAAACGGTAGGGTAAAATCAACCCCTGGTAAATTAATTCTTTTATTTGTTTTAACAATGTGATGATTAAATGCTTTTGTTTCAATTAAGCCTAGTTTAATTGCAATAACATTTAATTGTAATTTCCCATCATCAACTAACACCACATCCCCAACTTTTAAATCTTGGGACATATCATAAGAAACTGTCATTTCAGTTCCCGTTCCCTCACGGGTTTGATATTCATTTGGTAATGAATAAATCGTGACAGTTGCTCCAGCAAGAATTTCTTGTTTTCCATCTTTCACTATTCCAACACGAATTTCTGGTCCTTTCGTATCTAATAAAACTGAAATTGGTTTTCCAATTTTTGCACTAACTTCTTTTGCTCAAACAATTCGTGCCCCTTGTTCTTCATGATCTCCATGTGAAAAGTTTAACCGAATCGTATTCATCCCCACTTTGAACAATTCTTCAATCGCCCCCGCTGAATGCGTACTTGGTCCTATTGTTGTAATAATCTTTGTTCGTTTTATTTTCTCATTAATATTAAAGTTATCCATTCTTTTGACAATCTCCTTCTAAAAAATATCTTACCACCTTATTTTATCGCAAAATTATGATTTTTGATAAATATTCTGATTTAATTCATCAAATTGTGCTCAGATTTTTTTGCGTGAATAACGCGGGATACTTAATGCTTCCATAATTGGTCGTGCCACAATTTGATCACCTTGATTTCCAATTGCTAAACCACCACGTCCAGCAATAATTTGTTCAACAGCAAATTGAGCCATTTGAAAAGCACGATAACGTTCCATTGCGGTTGGAATTCCCCCCCGTTGAGTATGTCCTAAGACTGTGGCACGTGTTACATAACCACTTTTCTGTTCCACTAATTTTGCTAATTCATGAACGTCAGGATAAATCATCTCACTAACAACAACAACAACACTACGTTTTTGAGCTTTGTGTAGTGCCGCAACACGATTAGCAATTTCATCAGCTTTTAAAGCTGCTTCATTAATTGAGATTAAATCAGCACCCCCAGCAATTCCAGCATATAAGGCAATATCACCACAAGCATGACCCATTACTTCAACAATTGCACAACGATTATGTGATTGCATTGTGTCACGTAAACGATCAATTGCTTCAACAACAATATTAATTGCTGTATCAAACCCAATCGTGTAATCTGACGAAGTAATGTCATTATCAATCGTACCTGGTAAAGCAACACAATTAATACCCATTTCTGTTAAACGTTGTGCACCTTGATAACTACCATCCCCACCAATAACAACTAATGCTTCAATTCCTTGTTGTTTTAAATTAGCAACAGCTTTTTCCCGTACTGCTGGTTCTTTAAACTCTGGTAACCGTGCGCTCCCAATAACAGTACCACCTAATCGCATAATACTATCCGCAAAATTATTATCGACAAGTTCAATTCAATTATTGACCAAGCCTAAATAACCATCTCGAATAATATAAGTTTCTAAGCCTTTTGCGTGTGCTGTTTTAATTACTCCCGCAATTGCAGCATTCATACCTTGCGAATCGCCTCCAGATGTTAGAATTCCAATTTTTTTCAACATATTGATACTCCTTTTCTTTTTTTCATCTTGGGAATTATGTAAAATGAAGTGCAACAAATCTTATTAGTCAAATAATACAATAAAAATCATAAAAAATCAATTATAAATTTTTAAAAATCAAAATATTTATAGTTTTTATTTTATTTTAAGGAAAATTAAGCACACTAAAAAATAATTTATTAAATTACTTCAAATAAACCTATTTAAAATTATCTGAAAATACCTCTTTTGCTGTTTTTCAATTAAGAACAGGCCTTAATTTATCATTTATAACATTAACTACTCAATTTATTTTTTGTTGACTAACATTATTAAAATCAGTTCCCTTAGGAAATCATTGTCTAAGTTCAGAATTCATATATTCAATTAATGGTTTTTGTTGTGGTTTACCGGGGTCACAAAAATAAACTTGTGTTTCAGCAAATATTTCTAATTCTCTTCATTTACTAAATTCTTTTCCTCTATCAGTTATTATTCCTTTAATTTTCCCAAATAAATTATTACTTATAACAATATCTTTAAACTTTTCCACAACTTCATTAGCAGTATGATTTTTTAATTTCATAACAAAATAACTTTTACTATTTTGTTCAACTAAAACCAAATTACTAGATTGATGCTCTTTTCCAACTATGGTATCCATTTCAAATCAACCAACATCTGTTTCTTTATTTTCAATATCTCATATTGATTTAAATCTTTCATCTAATTTCCCACGATTATCAGGTCTTTTCTTTTTTCTATTTATTCTACCACCATTTAATAAATTTTTCTTTAACAAACCCAAAAGACCTAAAAAAATTCATTTATAAAATGTTTTAAGACAGGCAGGAAATTTGATACCGAATTTTATTAAAAATCGCTGAATAATTTCTGCTGGTGAATCACCCAAAATATTAAATCGTAAATTTAAAAATTATTGTTGTTCTTCTGTAAATGTAGGTATTTTTTTAATACACTTTTGTCGTTTTTTATAATAATCATCATGTGCCTCACGGGCATTATAATCTTCTATATTTGTAAATCTATTAATTTCTCTTTTAACAGTATTAATATCTCTTCCTGTTTGTCTTGATATTTCAGATAAATTAAGTGTGCCATTTTTCTTTTTGCAACTATCAGATAAAAATAAATCCTTAAAAAATCTTCGTTCATCATATTTTACATGTGTATAATCTTTCATTACTCTATATTTCCTCCAATTCTTTTATAAAAATAGTTATACATTAAATTTATAAAAAAGATAAATTTTCACATTTTTTTAAATTAAAATTATTCTTTAATTTTGTCGAAAACTCTTGATATTTATAAAATATACCTAAAATTAGGTATATTTTTAATATATAGAGGTAAATAAATGATGAAAAAAATAATTACAGAATTAATAAATAGCTTAACAGATGATCAATTTTTAGAATTTTATGAAAAAATAAAACAACAAGCAGACTTAATTAAAAAACAAAAACGTTTAAATGAAATTGATCAAAAATTTAGAGATAAAGGCATTATATGTCCTAATTGCAAATCTTTTCATTGTGTTAAAAATGGTCATAATTCCGAAGGAAAACAAAAATATTTATGTAAAAAATGTCGTGCTAGTTTTGATGCATTTCGTCATCATTTTACTTATTGAAGTCATTTAAATTATGAACAGTGAAATTTATTAATTCAAATTTCATTGTTAGGACAATCTAGTAAAATAATTTCTCGTTTTATTAAAACAACCCCAAAAACCGCTTGATATAATCGACAAAAATTAATGCAATCAAAACAATTAGAAAATACACAGTTAAAATTTAAAAAATTAAATGGTCAAATCCAAATGGATGAAACATTTATTAAAGAAATTCATAAAGGCAATTTTAAAGATAAATTTGATAAACGAAAAACTCATCTCGATCCATTTTCAACTGATACCAAATGCTGTATTCAAATGGCGGTTGATAGCAATAATAATATTTTTGTTCAATCCACCAATACCAAAAGATTACAAAAACAATGGATTATTGAAAATATGAATAAGCAACTAATTAAAGAAAAATCAATAATTATTTCTGATATGCAACCACTATATTTATTAGTAGCAAAACAAACAAATTCTACTCTATATTCCACCAAAACTAGTACAAACCCTGATACTAGTTATCAAAAGTTAAATAAGATTAGTAAATTACAATCCAGTCTTAAAGAAGCCTTAATTCATTATCATGGTTTGGGTTTCACTAATATTCAAAATTATTTAAAGCTCTGAAAATGAAAATACCAACACAAAGGTTTAACACCAAACCAACAATCAACGGTATTATATTTTAACGTTTAAAAAATTTAAAGCAAAATCATAATCTTACACAAAATTAGTTTTCAAATTGTCATATTGATGATTTTTTTTATTTCATCAAGAGTTTTCGACAAAATTAAAGAAATTATTGACAAATATATTATTAATTATATAATTATATTGTAACAAGCTCCAATTTATCTCTATATGCTTGTATACTAAAATAAAAAGTAAAGTAATTTACTTTTTTTTTTATTTTGATGTAAAATATAAATAATAAAAAAAGAACAAATATTATATTAAGTTCTTTGATATATTGATACAGTTTTATAGGTTTTATTACTCTTTTATTTAATCATATTCATTAAATAATAGCAATTTTAATATGCAAAAAGGAGTAAAAAATGAAAGAATTTAATCCAAAAACAGCAAGTTTGGCGACTTTTTATCGTAAAATAGAGCAATTTTGAGAAAATAAATCACCTAATAAACCATATACTTTGAATGATTTAACCAATGAATTCAATCTTTCTCGCAAGTGAAGATATGATACTTATGCGAGCGAAAAGATAGTTCCTTTACTTGAAAAACAAGTTGATAGAATTGAAAGTGAAATAATTAAATTTATGATGAAATCACCTGATGGTGCTAAATTATATTGACAACGAGCATTTAATTATAAATATTCACTGCAAGAAAAACAGTTAGAACAAGAATTAAACTTAAATAATCAACAACCAATAATTGTTAATTTACAAACTGATATTAGAGATATTAAAAAAGAAAGTGATAATAATGCTTAATCATTTTACTTATTTGTTAGAAACTCCTTATTGGTTATTGCAAAATAGTAGTATTGGTAATAAATATCCATTTGCTAAAAAATATGAGTTGGTTAATGAAATTAATCAAATTGGAACACGATATAGTGGTAAGACTATTTCAAATATTAAAATGTTTGGTGAATTATTAAAAATTAGTTTATTAATTAAAGAACCAATTTGTATCATTGCTAGTATGTATTGAAGTAAAGATTTAAAAGATAGTGTATTTCAAAATATATGAAATATGTTAGATGAAAATCATATTCCTTATACTATTAATTTATCAAATTTTACTTTTACTTTATCAAATGGTAGCAAAATATATTGTAAAGGTTTACATTCACCAAGTCGTAAAGAAAAATTAAAAGCTTTTGCTGATTTGAATAAATATAAATTAGTTATTGATTGAAGAGAAGAATGTGACCAATTTCAACAAAAAGATTTAAGTGATTTAGAGTTTGCTATTCGTGGTTATCAAAATAAAATAACAATTAATACATGTAATCCTGAGAGTTTAAAACGATATATTGTTGGTTATTGTAATGAATTAATGTCTTTTGATGAAGAAATAATGCGTAGTAAATATGAACAAATAAAATATATTGAAAAATGAAATATGAAGATTATTATTCATTATTCTAGTTGAAGACTTAATTATGAATTACCACAAGATAAAGTTAATGAACAATTAAGATTAGAGAAGTTAGATATTGAAAGAGCAAGAGTTTGGAGTTGAGGTTTACCAGGTAATACTAGTGGTTCAATCTTTGCAAGATATCTTGATATTATGCAAGCAACAGATATTATTCAACCAACTAAGTTATTAGGTGGTGTTGACTTAGCAAACTCTACTAGTCCTAAGGGACATACAACAGCAGCGAGTTTTTGAATATATAATTCATTTGATAAAAAAGCCTATAAAGTAGCAGAATATACTCATTCAAATGCTATACAGCAATTTAAAGGACCATTAGAACAAGTTAAAGATATTTTAGAGTTTTACAACAATCAATTAAATCAATATTTTAATTTAATTCAGCAAGGTATATCAATTAATGTTGATGATAGTGCTTATGCAACATTAGAAAGTTTAAACCGAGAGAAATACAATTATACTTTTGGTCAATACATGCATTTTAAACCAGCACAAAAGCAGAAATTTAAAATACGACACCGTATTGAAGCATTTACTATGTTAATAAATACTAATCAATTAAAATGATTATGAGAAAAATGTCCTGTAAGTAAAACCCAATATGAATTAATTCAATGAGAAGATAAACCTGATGCTAGAGAAGAACGAATGTTAGATTTATATGATGATACATTTGATAGTGATTTTTATGCTTTACACTTTGAATTAGTACCAATGGTTAAACATAATAGTTCAGCAGATTATAAATTATGACAACAAAGGGAGTGAATAACTTAATGAAAAAAGATATTTATGTAATACATGATGAACGTGTAATAAATGCAAAAAGACCATATATGTCTGTTTGTGGACAAGTTAAAAAAAGACTTTGTCAAGAATTAAATAAAGATAATATCGCAATATGTAATTTAAATTTATATAACGAATATATTAATAAATATCAAAAAGTTAAAGTATGTGTACAAGTTTTAGCAAATGAACCAAATTTATTAACAGTAAATATTATTAATTATGCACTTATTTTAAAATTAAAGGAGCAAAATAACAATGAATAATACTTTCCATAGTTTACCAAACTTAAATGATATTAATAGTGTTTTAAAATTTTATAATTATGATTGAACTATTAATTTAGCCAATATTATTGCTCATCATCAAATGCGATTAGTTAATGGTAAAGATATTTTATTTAAGTCTCATCGTAAAGACATTTTAGAAAAATTAAATTGATGATATGAAACTTATAAAATAAAAGAAAAATTAGATAAAAATGAATTAACAGCAAGTTTAATGGGCAAAACTATTTTTGGTTTATTAGAAACATCAGATGGCAATATTGATTTATGAATTAATCCTTTTAACTTTACATCTCGTGTAAGTAAAATAAACGAAATTGAACAAGGTGCTGATATTTGATTAAATTATCATCAATCAGATAGTGGTTTTATTTTAAATTTAATTTGTACCAAAGATAAAATAGTTATAAAAGGTTGACCTAAAAATAATGAAGTAGTTGTTGGACAAAGTAAAACACAAATTAAAGATGATGTTAAACCTGTTTTAGTACAAGAATTTAAAAATAAATTAGGCATAGTTCCTTTTTGAGAAATGATTAATGAACCTAACCCCTTATTTTTATCTACATCAACTACATTAAACCCATGGCCTACTATGGCAAATTGTTATAAATTACAATTTGATTTAGAAGATAGTTTTAATATTAAATCAAAAGAAAGATGAGCAAATCGTACTCATTGATATGGAATATTAGATGATGATTTAATGACTGCTTATAACAAAGGTAATAAAAAAGTATTACAAGATGCTTTTGATGATATTTTTATTCAATCAGGTCAATCAGCAGTAGATGGCCAATTATCACAATCTTTACAAGTAGTACAAGGTACACCAACCTTAGAAACATATACTGAAGACCAAAAATCAATTATTGAACAAGTATATTTAGCCTGTCATTTTTCTAGTCCTTTTGGTGATAAATCAGATAATGACCAAAATAAAACACAGTCATTATTAACTAAAACAAAAGATTTAGAAAAACAAGCATATTTACAAGCATATCGTAAGCAATATTATACTAAGATATTTGATACAGTTTTAAAATATTATGGTTTATGAGATGGTGTCGGTGAACGACCTTATGGCTTTGATTTTATTAGTGCAAGTTTAGTTGACCAAATGCGCCAAAATGAATTAATTACTGCTAGATTAGATAATGGCACAATGGAACCAATAAGAGCAATTACTGAATATGATAATATTGATGAATTAGAAGCAACTAAATATTTTGAAAAAGTAGAGGCATGACAAGATAAAATGCAAGTCAAAGAAATAGAACATAATAATAAATTACTAGAATATGATGAAACTGGTAATAATCAAAATGCCTTACAAGGTAGAACAGAAATTAAGGAGAATTAACAAATGCAAAAAATTAGTCCAGCAGCCATGCAATGATTAAGAACGGGAGCCGGTGCTACTGCAATAGATATAAGAGAAAGTATAAAAGAACATAGACATTGAATAGTATTTCCTTTTAATGTTTATAGTTCATATATACCTGATACAGAAACAGGTTGAAAGCCTAATAATGCTAAACCAAGTGATTATGGGAGTTATTCACGCATATTTGATAATATGGAAAGTACGATTGCTCAATGACAAGATAGTTTAAAAATAGTTCAAAAATATAAAGGTGAAGAAATTAATATCTTAACTATTGATGACTTTAAAAATCAACCAGTTAACTCAACAATATGAGCAAATAATGAAACACCTTTCGCTATAAAATTAAAAGATGAAAATAATAATGTTTATTGAAAATTAATTGATGGTGAAAATATTCATGATGTTAATAGAATGATAGAATATTTAAATCAATATAAATTAAGTTATTTTATTAATGATAATAAAGCCGATAATTTTTATACAAAAGAAGTCAAAGTTGGTAAATATTGAGATGCTTATATGGTTGATGATGTAAGTTCTATTAAATTTGGTGATGCCAAATTTGAGCAAGTATTTACTCAACAATCAACTGAAAGACAATATACTTTATTAATTTTAGATGAAGATATTACTAAATTAAATATTAATGATTATTATAATTTTTATACTGTATTCAATGACCGTGGTTTAAATATTGGTGGTGGTGATATTAATTCTGCTCCCCAAGATAGACAATGATTATATCCCTCAAATGTTATTAATTATTATTCAGTAGAAGATGGCGATTTCTTATGACAAGAAATTACTTTTTCAAGTATTAATGACAAAATTAGTAATAGTGGTTTATCAGTGCGACAATTTATTCAAACTAGTGCTCCGGGTGAAGGTTATTGTTTTCCTAAAATAACTTATGATGAAAAGTTAAATAAAGGTATTGTTGAATTAGATGATATTTTATTAAAAGACCCAGGGGTTAGAGCAATGGCAGTTAAATTTTATGGTAACCCTATCTTTTTTGATATGCCTGTTATTGGTCGACCAATTATTAAAGGTGAATTTAATAAAAAAGTTATGAATTCACGAGATTTATTAATGTATAACATGTATCCTGCCCCACCTGATAAAATAAATACTTATGCATCACCCGAAGTAAGTTGATATAACATTCAAGGTATTCAACCAACAATGATAACTGGTTATGAAGATTGAAAAAAAGATATGGAAAGTAGATACGACTTTTGAAAACAAAAAAATAGTGAAGGTATTGTTATAACTGATAAAGCAGGTTCAACAGCAACTAATCCTACGGTTGGCACAACTATTCATAAAGAAGATAATAACTCTAAATTTTATTGGTCTAAAAATTGAATGATTACTCCACCAGATAAAATAAAAGTAAATAATGAAGATGTTAATAATATAATTAGTACCCAAGCATCATCATATTTTAGAAGAAAAGATGAATTTGGTAATACTGTTGGAAGTGTTCAAATTGAATATAATAAAATGGGTAAATGTAATGTTTGAGATATTTTAAATATGAATAATTTTATTAATCGCCAAATAACAGTACTACCTTTAAACTATACGCAAAAATTAGTTTTTAACCCTTTTACTATCCCGGGTGGAGTTGGTAAGTTTTTAAACTTTATTTCATTTGGTATTCCCTGAGGTTGAGTAATTAACCAAGATGAAAAAACTTGACCCAATTTCCAATGATTAAATGGCTTTATGAGTTCTAGTGTTTATAGTTTCTATAATGATGCATTTTGATCTGATAACTCAAAAGGTAAAGGTTATTTACCATTTGAAATATTTAGAGAACAAGGTAATGATAAAGTTGGTGCTATCTTTGGAGCAAATGCCACTAGTTTAGGTTTTACTACTTTATTAACTGATAAAATACAAGGCAATGTTTTAGAAAAAGATGGCAAACCAACTGAACGAATAACTTATTCAACTTATAATTTAAAACAATTAAACCCCAAAACTAATCGTATATATTTAATTAATGAATTAGTAAGAGCAGTAGATGCACAAACACCAGTTAGTGATAGTGAAAAAGATAATGATTGCGAATTATTACAAACACCTGATGGAACAAATTGTAGTTATATTATTGATATGTTTTCAATACAAGCATTATATAAAGGTAATTTTGAAATTATCTTTTATGCTGATAACCCATATACAAATAATGAAGAAGATTATTTACGATTATCAGTATGGAGTTTTCGTGGTAAAACAAAAAGTGTATTAAATAATTATTTACGCGATATGACAACTAATTATAAAACTAGTTTCTTATTACCTCATGATTATGAAATACCAACATTTAATTACCCACAATATGTATTACCACCAATACCATATAATTATCCAGAATATACAAAAGATATTATGCCTTCTGATGTAGTGATACCATTAAAAACTAAAATTACAGCACCAGCACAATGTACTAACAATATGTATAAAATTGGAACAATTAATTATTTTAATTTATTTTCTGATGAATTTAATCAAGGTTATTATGAAACTGAAATTGATTTAAAACAAATTGACCCAACAATTCAAAGTATCAGTAAATTTCAAGATGCTTATAAAACTATTGAAATAAGTAATTTAGGTAATTTACAAGTTGAATGTGGACTACCAAATATAGAAAATTTTATTTTTGATAGAAGTACAAATATTTTAAATGGAACAACAGGCTGTGATTATGTTTTAGGACAATTAAATAATTTTGTTTTTAAAAACGAGGGTCAATCACAATCTAATAAAATTAACTTTGAAAATACAATAACTTTATATACTGATAATATCAAACTAAATGATATTCAAACATTTTCTATTGGATATACCAATAAAAAAACTGATAGTATTACTTCAATATGAAATTTTTATCATTATAGTCAAAATTCCGAATATTACGATGAACAAATGTATTTTGCTATTAAAACATCATCATTTAGTGATGACAATAATATCAAACTTACAGAAACTTATTTACAAGCATACTATACTAATGATGTGAAATTAAAAATTAGATTTTCAAAAGTAATAAAACCGTATTTACTTTTTAATCGTGAAAGTTATAAACCGCCTTATCCAAATATTCAAAAAATGGGTAATGATAAAGATATAACAATAGATATTAATAATCAAAATGTATTGGGTATTAGAAATAATACTACTAGTCCTATTCAAATTACAATTAAACCAAGGTAAGGTAAAAGAAAAAAAGAGATTTAATCTCTTTTTTATTCTCCATTAACTTTTACATTACCATCATTATCAATAATTAAATCAGGTTTTTGTGTAGTTAAATTTCAACGATAAACTGATTTAATTCAGTTTTTTAATGGCGGGAAAGCACCATTTTCAAATTTATTATTCCAAGGTATTATTAATTTTCTTTTACTATCATAGACAGTTAATAATTGATTTGTTTCACCTTTTATGTAGTACATATCTAATGTATCATCATTTAATTTATCAATATTGTATTTTTTTCCTTCTTCTAAATTATTAATATTTTGAAATTTAATAATTCTTCAATCATTATTTTTATTACCACGTCATACTACATAATATCATTTATTATCAACAGTATTAAATGGTTTTTCTTGTGGTGCTGTTCATTCTAAATTGTCTTTAATTTCTTGGTTATTTGTTTTAATTTTGTTTTCTTTTTTTAATTGTGCTAATTCTTCGGGTGTATATTCATGTTGTGGTGTATTACAAGCAACTAAACTGGTTGTACTGGTTCCTATTAAAGTGATTGTTCCTAAAAGACTTAATATTTTTTTCATTTATTTTAAATCTTAACTATTTTTCAACATCTAAAAAAACAGTTGCTTCGCCAGTATAAATTGTTGAGTCACTTGAAAATACTGTAATCCTTTTTTCATTATTATTGTATAAATCATCAATAATATTTTTAATTCCTATCTTAGTTATATCTAATTGAGGATTTTTATCTTTTAAAAAATCTTTAATTTGTTGTTCGGTTAGTAATCCTTTTTCATTATTAATTTTAACTGTTCCTAAAATAGGATTTGAAATAATTTTAGATAATTCATTTATTTTATTTAAATTGTTATTTTCTAAATCTATAATTTTTATTCTATGAACGTTAATAATGTTATTTAAATCTTTTCAACCAAACCTAACAAAAATATCAGTACTACTAAATTCAATAATTGCTGATTGACTAAAATTTAGTCAATTAATTAATATAGCATTATTAGTATTATTTTTTACAAAGTAAACATTTTCATTATTTACAAAATATTTATTGTCTTTACTATCAATGCCTAAAAATCTAATATATTTTTCTTTAATTCCATATATTTTTTCAATTATTGATTTATATTTACCATTTTTTTCTATAGAATAGAAAACATTAACACCGTTATCAGTTTCTGAATTTAAATTATCTGATAAAACAGATTTATCAATTGAATATAAAACTTGTAGTGGTTCACCATAATTAAAAGTTTTATCACTCGAATTTAATGTTGCGCTTGACTCTTTAATATTTGTAATATTAATTTTATTTATATCTATGCTAGGATTTAGTTCTTTTAATTTATCTTTAATTTGTTGTTCTGTTGGCAAATCAGCACCATTAGTTTTAATTACTGCTTGATATCTTTGATTATAATTACTAGCGGCAATTGTTGTTGGGACAGCAGTTCCGCTAATAGTTAATACACTTAATAAACTAAGTAATTTTTTCATACTTGTATTTCTCCTTTTCTTATCTTGAAACTTTTTATCAAGATCTAACTGCATTATATATATATATATATATGTATACAAGCAAAATTATGAATTATGTAATAATTTTATTCTTAAAAATAATGCTTATTACGCGTTTTAATGACTAAATTAGTAATCAAATATATTAAGTTTAGTTATAATATATAAAAAGTATTGTATTAGTAAAATATTAGTATATAATTAAATTATAGGTTTAATCTTTTTCCATAAAAAAGAGTTTATGCTGACTTGTTAATCGGACAAGAATAAAAAAAGAGAGGTTTATAAAATGGCACTTACAAAAGAACAATTAATCGAACAAGGTTTAAGTGAAGAGATTGCTGAAAATATCTTAAATCAGTTTAATAATGAAGCAAAGCAAATTAGAGAAAGTGTGCAAAAACGCGAAGATGTTATATCAAAAGAAGACTTTATTAAATTATCTAATGAATTAGATGAATTAAAAGCTTTTAAAGATGTTCCATCTACTAAAATTGAAGATATTAAAACTAATTTAGATAAAGTTAGTGGTAATTCTTTAAGCGAAAAAATGCAAACTTTAAAAGAATTAAAACCTGATTTGTTTGTTGAAGAACAACTATCAGTTTCACCAACTAATTTTATTAAAGATATGATTGAAAAATCGGTTGAAAATAAAAATGATGAAATTGAAACCATTAAAGAAAAAGGAGCATATACTCCTGATGAAATTAAAAAGTTAACTGATTATACACTTAAAAACCTTAGATAATAAGGGAGTGAAATTATGGCAACAATTAATTTGCCACAAGTACCTTTTACATTAGAAGGTAATACAACAGGTCAAAAAGCCTATGTTGATATGGTTAATGCTTTATTGCGTGGACCTTTATATAATGAATATGCAAGTATTATGCAGTATGCTACTACAACCGCAGAACAAGTTGCTTGATTACCTAATGCAGGACAAGCATTATATAATTTAACACATCGTGTGGTATGACAAGATGATTATTCATTACCAAATGGTGGGACAACGCAAACAATGGGATTAACAAGAATTCCAGTTCCGATTGATAAGAGATTTAATTTAAAATTAATGAATGAGGCTTTTGACTTGGCATTAATAGAACAAAATATTAAAAATGGTGTTATTGCTGATGCTATTTCTAGTGTTGTACAGAATAAATTTGTTAATTTAGAATGTGAATTAATTCAGGCTATTTATGATTATTGCTTAGCAGATGGTCAATATGAAGTAATTCCATTTCGTAGTTATACAGCTGAAAATGCTGATGATGCAAATAAAGCATTCTTTACATTAAATGAAACATTGATTGAATTAACAAATCAAATTAGTAATTTATATTTTGGTTTGCCAACCGATAAAATGTTTATGGTTTTAGGTCGTAGAGCCTATTTAGGATTAACACCAGCGTATTTAAAAGTAATTGGTTCACAAGCTCAATTAAAAGCAATGGTGAATGGTGAATTATATGAAAATACTGCAATGGGAATTCCAGTATCAAAAAGTTTTCATTTAGAAAAAACATATACAAAAGGACAAGTTAACCGTGATAAAGGTTATAATTTTACTAATGTAAATGGTTTAATTATTAATAAACAAGTATGAGCATATCCAATTAATATGGATACTATTCAACAAGTTTTAGATAACGATACTGCTAATCCTAAGTGAATTGGTAAAGTACAATATGCAACACCAACAATTTTATATCCAAAAACATGTAAAATTATTTTAGAAAAACAACCAACAGAAGATGAAATTAATACTGCTAAAAGTAATCTAAATAAAACATTTAGAGTTCCTGTTGATTATGTAATTCCATCATCAAATAAAATTGATATTAGTGGAATTAATAAATTAGATAAACCAACCATTCATGTTGCAGACCCAACAAAAGCAACACCAGAACAGTTAAAACCTCAATTTAAATCTGTTATTTTAAAAGCGGTTAAAGCCGTAGATAGTTCTTTAACTGAAAGTGATTTTGATTACTTTATTGAAAGTAAGGGTGAAGATTGACCAATTGATATTACAAATGATAAAACTGTTGAAGTTCAAATTGAGGGTAAAAACAATGCTACTGGTCAAACAAATCCAATTGATATAGTAATTAAAAATTCTTAATAAACAATGAACTTACTAATTTTACGAGTTTTAACTTTATTAGTATCTAATTTAGAAAATAAACCTTTAATAAGTAAATTTGTAAATTTAATTAATAGAGTTAATCAAGTTCAAAATAAAGTATTAAAGCCAATTAATTATATTACTGATAAATATAATAAAATTACAAATAAAGTTGAAGATATTTATCAGTGATTAAATCCATTTACTTATGTAGATTTAATTAAAAAAGGTCATAAAAAAGAAATACAACAAATATTAAGTCAATTAGAAAAAGATAATAATATTCAAAATAGAGAACAATTTAAAAATGAAAATTATCTAAATACTAATTGACAACCTTTAAATAGTAGTTGACTTGATAGTGGTATATTTAATATTACAAATAAGTTAACTTTAACAGGTAATTTAACTATTTTAATATATACAAAAATAGCAAAACACCCTAAGTTTTATGGACCTTATGTTTATCCTAGTGTTTCAGTTGAAGTTTGAAAATTATTAAGTAATGCTGTTTCTAATGCAGGGACTTTATTTTGGCGTTATTGATTAAGAAAATGGTTACCTAGTCATTTAAGAAATTATATTAAAAAACGATTACCACAAGCATTAAAAGAAAAATATCCCAAAGGAACTACTAAATTAACATTACCAACAGTTCAAAAATTACAACAAATTAAAAAGTTTATTAATAATTTAAAGATTGGACATTTTAATTTTAATTTTGCTGGTGAAATTAATAATAAAAAATGATATCGAGAACGCCGAAGTGATGTTAAAAATATTAAGAATTTATATAAAACACCAGTTAAAAATAAATTTTATCAGGTTAATAAATCTATTAAAGCAATTAATAAAACCAAAAGAAAGGTTAATAGTTATAAACCAAATAATTTAAAAAATAAATATCGTAATCAATTAAGGGGTGTTTTATATGGAAAATAATTTAAGTAATTTGTTATTTATAACAGTTGAAGATGTTAAAGCAAGTAAACTTTGACAACCTATTAATGATCGTAAACAATCTGCTTATAATGATAATTTAATTTATAATGCTATTTTAAAAACTAGTTTATGAATGGATAGATTATCAGGTGGAACAATTTCAGATAAAATTAATAAAAAAGATTTGTTTCCTTGAGTAAAAAAAGATAATACTGGTTTAATTGAATATGATAAATGATTAAGTTATATTCAATCTGCTTGTTTATTAGCAGTTATAAATTGATATTTACCAAAAGGAGTTAATGATTTAACTGGTAGTGCTTCATTTTCACAAGGTGGAGTTGCTTATTCACAAACTAATGACCCAGAAGCAAATGAAAATATTACTCGTGATGTTAAAAATGCTTTAAAATTAGCAGGTGAAATTATTGATATTATATCTAGTAAAACAGTATCTAGACCTTATAATTATAGTTTAGATAATTATGCTCATCCATGAGAAGAAGAATATAAGCATATTAGTAAAAAAACTTTTTATCCAACATTATTATTTTGATTAAAAGAACGATTACAAACTGATAATTCAATAAATATTACTTATCCTACTATTAATGATTTTTCTAAAATTGATTATAATGAGTGTATTAAATTAATAGTTCCCTTTGATAATAATACGATTTATTATGAAAATAATGTCTGAAAAGCAAAACAAAGTAGTGGTACTGATATAAAAATTGATAATAAAACTATCATTAAAAATGATAATGATGAGATTGAAGTTTCAGATTTAAAACAAGATAAATTAATAAGTGGTACAAATATTAAAACTATTAATGGTAATTCATTATTGGGGAATGGTGATATATCTATTAATACTGGTAATGATTGAGAATTAATTAATTATCCAGAAGCAAACGAAAAATTAACATTTAAAATTCCAGATTATGATTTAATAAAATATTACTATAAAATATCAATTTCAATAACAGATTATGCATCTGCTAATAAATTTGTAACATATTATTTTGAAACAATATCACAAAAATCAATATTTTCATTTTTAGCAGATAATTCTTATAAAAGAATAACAATTAAGCAAGATGGCTCAATTTCAAATGATACAAATAATATTGTTATTAAAGATTTAACAATTAAAAGAAAATTAATTTAGAAAGGATTTTTAATTAATGAAACAAAATAAAACAACTTGATTAAAGGGTGCCTTACCTTGAAATTGATTTAAAAAAGACCCTATTCCAACTTATAATTGAAATCATAAAGATATTAGAGAATGAGAAAGAAAATATAAAATTCGTAGTTGAGTAGTTAGTTTTTATACATTGATATTTTTAGCATTAAATTGTTGATTAGAATATGGCATGATTAATGCAATAAAAGATAATATTAATTGATATAATTATGGACAATATTGAGGTAATGGAATTGCTATTTTACTAACACCTTTATTTACATATGGAATTCAAGGTATATTTGTTGCTAGTAGTAAACCAAAAGTAGATATGAAAATTGATATTCCACGATTAAAAATATCTAAAATGGGATTAGTATTTACAATTTTACCTTTAATTACTTTAATAATTTCTTTAATTATTATTTGAATTGATAAATCAAAATGAAAAAAAGACCATTTAAGACATTGTTTGAACTGCCGTATTAATCCGCGTGTTATTCAACCAAGAATATCAAAACAATGAAATAATTTGGATGGTATAACAGAAGAAATATTTAAAAATATGCAAGATGAATATACTAAAAAACAAGAAGAAAATAACAAAGAATTAAATTTAAAATAAACTATATATAGGGGCGGTTGATATTTTTGGGTGGTTATATAGTTTAATTTATAAATTATTTTGTTCTGAAAGAATGGATGGCCACTGTTTGAGTAAGGATAAGAAAGGAAATAAAGAAATGGAAATTAGTAATGAAATAGTAATTGCTTTACTTGTATTAGCGGGTGCTGGTGGAATGGGTAGTCTTGGTATTCTTGGATTATCTGCTAAAAAAATTAAAAAATATAAAGCAGAAATTAGAGAATTAAGAACTGCTGTTATTGCTCACGAAAAACATTTACGAGGACCTGATTATGCAACAGAATTAGCATTAAAAACAGGTCAAATTAAAAATGTTAAAAAACAAGTTAAAGTAAATGACAAAAAACAAGCACAAAAAGATGCTATTAAAAAACTAACAAATAGTATTTAAAAAAAATAACCTTAATTGGTTATTTTTTATTTTCTAATATTAAGTCTAAATTTTTAACTTTACAAATAACTAAATTATTTTTTCCATAATTATTTTTATAATATTCTCAGTATTCAGTTGAATTAATATCTACATCTTGTTTATCAATCCCAATTATATATTCACCACGAGGGTTTTTACAAGGGCGATTACCTTGTTCAGATCGATAACATAAAATATAATTATTCATATTCTTTATTTCCTTTATAATGTGTTATATAAAAGTTAATAAGGTATTCTATTTTTTGAGAATAAGTATTAAAATTTAATTCATTTCAAACTTTTTCTTCGTTTTTATTTAAGTAAATATTAACATTCCTAATTTTGCAAGAATAATATTTTCCAGTTTTTTGATTATATGAATGTTTCATAATATTAACTTTCATAATTAGCAATAATAATGGCATCTCGTAAATGATTACTTATTTTATCATTATTATATTTTCAACCTTTACCATATTGATAAGTTAAATTAGTATCTTTATCAAATTTTCATATACAACTATCATTATATTTACTTAAATTTTCCATATTTTTAACAACTGATTTAGTATGTTTAGGTGATACCCAATTATAACTAACTCAAGTATTTTCAATCGCACCCAGTAATCTTAATAAATCATCTCTATCTTTACTAGCATTAGCAGATGTATATAAACAATCTTCAATATTTAATCCTTTTGGAAAAAGTTCACCTTTATTTTTTACATAATAATCTGAATATAAATATTCATCTATAAATTCATCAATAAATTTATAATGTTCTTTTCAATATTTACTAGTAAATTCATTTTGTTTAATTAATTTATTATTTTCATATATAACAATAGCAGTAGTACCAGTTCCTGATGGGTCAATACCTATTTTTATCAAGTGGCTCATTCCTCATCGTTGTTATTATTAATTGTTGGCACTACATTTGATATATCTTCTTCTTTAACTAAATTATTATCTGTCACTTCTTCACTTGATATATTTTCATTACTAATTTGACCCTTATTTATGCTTATATTGCTATCATTATCAATATAAATCTTTTCATCATTAGTTGTAATAACTGCCTGATCTGATTTATATGCTTGTTGTAATTCAA
The DNA here is from genome assembly GCF_965178695.1 of Spiroplasma endosymbiont of Sarcophaga variegata. Taxonomy (NCBI): domain Bacteria; kingdom Bacillati; phylum Mycoplasmatota; class Mollicutes; order Entomoplasmatales; family Spiroplasmataceae; genus Spiroplasma; species Spiroplasma endosymbiont of Sarcophaga variegata. The sequence goes on along the minus strand of NZ_CBCXVU010000001.1, from coordinate 48,826 downwards.
CTGACATAATACCTCATTTTCTTAATAAAGATGTTAATACTGTTTTTAATGCCATTTCATCAAAACTAGCAATATAAAATGATTTATTTTTAGCATAAGTTTTAGAATATTTCATAAAATGATTTTCCATTTGTTCTTTGGTCACGTATTATGTAAATCTAAGCTCCAAATTTATCTCTTGTTATTTTAATAATAACACTTTTTAAAAGAAGTGCAACTATTTTTTTAAAAAAATAAATTATTTTTAAATTTACCCTATTTTTGGCATATTTAAACACACTGAAAAATAATTTATTAAATTACTTCAAATAAACTTATCTAAAATTCTCTAAAAATACTTCTTTTGAAGTTCTTCAATTAAGAACGGGCCTTAATTTTTCATTTATAATATCGACTACTAAATCTATTTCTTGTTGCGTAACAAGATTAAAATCTGTCCCCCTACCATATCGTTTTCTAAATTCACGGTTTAGTCTTTCAATTAATGGTTTTTGATTAGGCGAAGCAGGGTCACAAAAATAAACATTAGAACCAGTAATCTTTTCCATTTCTTCAAACTTACTAAATTCTTTTCCTCTATCGGTTATTATTCCTTTAATTTTTCCAACTAAACCATTAATTCTAACTATATATTTAAGTTTTTCTAAAACTTCATTAGCAGTATGTTCTTCTAATTTCATAGCAAAGTATTTTTTACTTGATTTCTCTGTCAAAACTAAACAACTAGATTGATGTTCTTTTCCAACTACGGTATCCATTTCAAATCAACCAACATCTGTTTCTTTATTTTCAATATCTCATATTGATTTAAATCTTTCATCTAATTTCCCACGATTATCAGGTCTTTTCTTTGTTCTATTTCTTCTACCACCATTTAATAAATTTTTCTTTAACAAACCCAAAAGACCTAAAAAAATTCATTTATAAAATGTTTTAAGACAGGCAGGAAATTTGATACCAAATTTTATTAAAAATCGCTGAATAATTTCTGCTGGTGAATCACCCAAAATATTAAATCGTAAATTTAAAAATTCTTGTTGTTCTTCTGTAAATGTAGGTATTTTTTTAATACACTTTTGTCGTTTTTTATAATAATCATCATGTGCCTCACGGGCATTATAATCTTCTATATTTGTAAATCTATTAATTTCTCTTTTAACAGTATTAATATCTCTTCCTGTTTGTCTTGATATTTCAGATAAATTAAGTGTGCCATTTTTCTTTTTGCAACTATCAGATAAAAATAAATCCTTAAAAAATCTTCGTTCATCATATTTTACATGTGTATAATCTTTCATTACTCTATATTTCCTCCAATTCTTTTATAAAAATAGTTATACATTAAATTTATAAAAAAGATAAATTTTCACATTTTTTTAAATTAAAATTATTGACAAATATATTATTAATTATATAATTGTATTGTAACAAGCTCCAATTTATCTCTATATGCTTGTATACTAAAATAAAAAGTAAAGTAATTTGCTTTTTTTATTTTGATGTAAAATATAGATAATAAAAAAAGAGCCGAGTTGGTTCTTTTGTTACATTTTTATAGTATTGTTTACTCTTTTATTTAATCATATTGTTTAAATAATAGCAATTTTAATATGCAAAAAGGAGTAAAAAATGAAAGAATTTAATCCAAATAAAGCAAGTTTGGCAACTTTTTATCGTAAAATAGAGCAATTTTGAGAAAATAAATCACCCAATAAACCATATACTTTGAATGATTTAACCAATGAATTCAATCTTTCTAACAGATGAAAGCACGAAACTTACAAGAGCGAAAAGATAGTTCCTTTACTTGAAAAACAAGTTGATAGAATTGAAAGTGAAATAATTAACTTTATGATGAAATCACCTGATGGTGCTAAATTATATTGACAACGAGCATTTAATTATAAATATTCACTGCAAGAAAAACAGTTAGAACAAGAATTAAACTTAAATAATCAACAACCAATAATTGTTAATTTACAAACGGATATTAGAGATATTAAAAAAGAAAGTGATAATAATGCTTAATCATTTTACTTATTTGTTAGAAACTCCTTATTGATTATTACAAAATAGTAGTATTGGTAATAAATATCCCTTTGCTAAAAAATATGAGTTAGTTAATGAAATTAATCAAATTGGAACACGATATAGTGGTAAGACTATTTCAAATATTAAAATGTTTGGTGAATTATTAAAAATTAGTTTATTAATTAAAGAACCAATTTGTATCATTGCTAGTATGTATTGAAGTAAGGATTTAAAAGATAGTGTATTTCAAAATATCTGAAATATGTCTTTAATTTTGTCGAAAACTCTTGATATTTATAAAATATACCTAAAATTAGGTATATTTTTAATATATGGAGGTAAATAAATGATGAAAAAAATAATTACAGAATTAATAAATAGCTTAACAGATGATCAATTTTTAGAATTTTATGAAAAAATAAAACAACAAGCAGACTTAATTAAAAAACAAAAACGTTTAAATGAAATTGATCAAAAATTTAGAGATAAAGGCATTATATGTCCTAATTGCAAATCTTTTCATTGTGTTAAAAATGGTCATAATTCCGAAGGAAAACAAAAATATTTATGTAAAAAATGTCGTGCTAGTTTTGATGCATTTCGTCATCATTTTACTTATTGAAGTCATTTAAATTATGAACAGTGAAATTTATTAATTCAAATTTCATTGTTAGGACAATCTAGTAAAATAATTTCTCGTTTTATTAAAACAACCCCAAAAACCGCTTGATATAATCGACAAAAATTAATGCAATCAAAACAATTAGAAAATACACAGTTAAAATTTAAAAAATTAAATGGTCAAATCCAAATGGATGAAACATTTATTAAAGAAATTCATAAAGGCAATTTTAAAGATAAATTTGATAAACGAAAAACTCATCTCGATCCATTTTCAACTGATACCAAATGCTGTATTCAAATGGCAGTTGATAGCAATAATAATATTTTTGTTCAATCCACCAATACCAAAAGATTACAAAAACAATGGATTATTGAAAATATGAATAAGCAACTAATTAAAGAAAAATCAATAATTATTTCTGATATGCAACCACTATATTTATTAGTAGCAAAACAAACAAATTCTACTCTATATTCCACCAAAACTAGTACAAACCCTGATACTAGTTATCAAAAGTTAAATAAGATTAGTAAATTACAATCCAGTCTTAAAGAAGCCTTAATTCATTATCATGGTTTGGGTTTCACTAATATTCAAAATTATTTAAAGCTCTGAAAATGAAAATACCAACACAAAGGTTTAACACCAAACCAACAATCAACGGTATTATATTTTAACGTTTAAAAAATTTAAAGCAAAATCATAATCTTACACAAAATTAGTTTTCAAATTGTCATATTGATGATTTTTTTTATTTCATCAAGAGTTTTCGACAAAATTAAAGAAATATGTTAGATGAAAATCATATTCCTTATACTATTAACTTATCAAATTTTACTTTTACTTTATCAAATGGTAGCAAAATATATTGTAAAGGTTTACATTCACCAAGCCGGAAAGAAAAATTAAAAGCTTTTGCTGATTTGAATAAATATAAATTAGTAATTGATTGAAGAGAAGAATGTGACCAATTTCAACAAAAAGATTTAAGTGATTTAGAATTTGCTATTCGTGGGTATCAAAATAAAATAACAATTAATACATGTAACCCTGAAAGTTTAAAAAGATATATTGTTGGTTATTGTAATGAATTAATGCCTTTTAATGAAGAAATAATGCGTAGTAAATATGAACAAATTAACTATATTGAAAAATGAAATATGAAGATTATTATTCATTATTCTAGTTGAAGACTTAATTATGAATTACCACAAGATAAGGTTAATGAACAATTAAGATTAGAACAATTAGATATTGAAAGAGCAAGAGTATGAAGTTGAGGATTGCCTGGTAATACTAGTGGGTCAATCTTTGCAAGATATCTTGATATTATGCAAGCAACAGATATTATTCAACCAACTAAGTTATTAGGTGGTGTTGACTTAGCAAACTCTACTAGTCCTAAGGGACATACAACAGCAGCGAGTTTTTGAATATATAATTCATTTGATAAAAAAGCCTATAAAGTTGCTGAATACACACACTCAAATGCTACTCAACAATTTAAAGGACCATTAGAACAAGTAAAAGATATATTGGAGTTTTATAATAATCAATTAAATCAATATTTTAATTTAATACAACAAGGTATATCAATTAATGTTGATGATAGTGCTTATGCAACATTAGAAAGTTTAAACCGAGAGAAATACAATTATACTTTTGGTCAATACATGCATTTTAAACCAGCGCAAAAGCAGAAATTTAAAATAAAGCATCGTGTAGAAGCATTTACAATGTTAATTAATACTAATCAATTAAAATGATTATGAGAAAAATGTCCTGTAAGTAAAACACAATATGAATTAATTCAATGAGAAGATAAACCAGATGCTAGAGAAGAGAGAATGTTAGATTTATATGATGATACATTTGATAGTGATTTTTATGCTTTACACTTTGAATTAGTTAATATGGTTAAACATAATAGTTCAGCAGATTATAAATTATGACAACAAAGGGAGTGAATAACTTAATGAAAAAAGATATTTATGTAATACACGATGAAAGAGTAATTAATGCAAAAAGACCATATATGTCTGTTTGTGGACAAGTTAAAAAAAGACTTTGTCAAGAATTAAAAAAAGATAATATCGCAATATGTAAATTAAATTTATATAACGAATATATTAAGAAATATCAAAAAGTTAAAGTATGTGTACAAGTTTTAGCAAATGAACCTAGTTTATTAACAGTAAATATTATTAATTATGCACTTATTTTAAAATTAAAGGAGCAAAATAACAATGAATAATACTTTTCCTAGTTTACCAAACTTAAATGATATTAATAGTGTTTTAAAATTTTATAATTATGATTGAACTATTAATTTAGCCAATATTATTGCTCGTCATCAAATGCGATTAGTTAATGGTAAAGATATTTTATTTAAGTCTCATCGTAAAGACATTTTAGAAAAATTAAATTGATGATATGAAACTTATAAAATAAAAGAAAAATTAGATAAAAATGAATTAACAGCAAGTTTAATGGGCAAAACTATTTTTGGTTTATTAGAAACATCAGATGGCAATATTGATTTATGAATTAATCCTTTTAACTTTACATCTCGTGTAAGTAAAATAAACGAAATTGAACAAGGTGCTGATATTTGATTAAATTATCATCAATCAGATAGTGGTTTTATTTTAAATTTAATTTGTACCAAAGATAAAATAGTTATTAAAGGTTGACCTAAAAATAATGAAGTAGTTGTTGGACAAAGTAAAACACAAATTAAAGATGATGTTAAACCTGTTTTAGTACAAGAATTTAAAAATAAATTAGGCGTAGTTCCTTTTTGAGAAATGATTAATGAACCTAATCCGTTATTTTTATCAACATCAACTACATTAAACCCATTACCTACAATGGCAAATTGTTATAAATTACAATTTGATTTAGAAGATAGTTTTAATATTAAATCAAAAGAAAGATGAGCAAATCGTACTCATTGATATGGAATATTAGATGATGATTTAATGACTGCTTATAACAAAGGTAATAAAAAAGTATTACAAGATGCTTTTGATGATATTTTTATTCAATCAGGTCAATCAGCCGTAGATGGTCAATTATCTCAATCTTTACAAGTAGTACAAGGTACACCAACATTAGAAACATATACTGAAGACCAAAAAGCAATTATTGAACAAGTATACTTAGCATGTCATTTTTCTAGTCCTTTTGGTGATAAATCAGATAATGACCAAAATAAAACACAGTCATTATTAACTAAAACAAAAGACTTAGAAAAACAAGCATATTTACAAGCATATCGTAAGCAATACTATACTAAAATGTTTGATACTGTTTTAAAATATTATGGTTTATGAGATGGTGTTGGTGAACGAGAATATGGTTTTGATTTTGTTAGTGCTAGTTTAGTTGACCAAATGCGACAAAATGAACTAATTACTGCTAGATTAGATAATGGCACAATGGAACCAATAAGAGCAATTACTGAATATGATAATATTGATGAATTAGAAGCAACCAAATATTTTGAAAAAGTAGAAGCATGACAAGATAAAATGCAAGTCAAAGAAATAGAACATAATAATAAATTACTAGAATATGATGAAACTGGTAATAATCAAAATGCCGTACAAGGTAGAACAGAAATTAAGGAGAATTAAAAAATGAGTAGAATTAACTCAGGGGTTATCGAAGAATTACGAAGACAAGCCCATGATACTTTAATAGATATCAGAGAAAACATAAAAGATAATCGTCATTGAATGGTCTTTCCGTTTAATGTTTATAGTTCATATATTCCTGATACAGAAACGGGATGAAAACCAAATAATGCTAAACCCAGTGATTATGGTAGTTATTCACGAATATTTGATAATATGGAAAGTACTATTGCGCAATGACAAGATAGTTTAAAAATAGTCCAAAAATATAAAGGTGAAGAAATTAATATTTTAACAGTTGATGATTTTAATAAACAACCAGTTAATTCAACAATATGAGCAAATAATGAAACACCTTTTGCTATAAAATTAAAAGATGAAAATAATAATATTTATTGAAAATTAATTGATGGTGAAAATATTTATGATATTAATAGAATGCTGGCATACTTAAATCAATATAAATTAAGTTATTTTATTAATAATGATAATAAAGCCGATAATTTTTATACAAAAGAAGTTAAGGTTGGTAAATATTGAGATGCTTATATGATTGATGATAGAAGTTCAATTCAATTTGGTGAGGCTAAATTTGAACAAGTATTTACTCAACAATCAACTGAAAGACAATATACTTTATTAATTTTAGATGAAGATGTAAATAAATTAAATATTAATGATTATTATAATTTTTATACTGTATTTAATGATCGTGGTTTAAATATTGGTGGTGGTGATATTAATTCTGCACCACAAGATAGACAATGATTATATCCATCAAATGTTATTAATTATTATTCACCTTATGATGGTAGTTTTTTATGACAAGAAATTACCTTTTCAAGTATTAATGACAAAATTAGTAATAGTGGTTTATCAGTAAGACAATTTATTCAGACCAGCGCCCCGGGCGAGGGTTATTGTTTTCCTAAAATAACTTATAATGAAAAAACAAATACATACACTATTGAATTAGATGAAGTTTTATTAAAAGACCCAGGGGTTAGAGCAATGGCAGTTAAATTTTATGGTAATCCTATCTTTTTTGATATGCCAGTTATTGGTCGGCCAATTATTAAAGGTCAATTTAATCAAAAAGTTATGAATTCCCGTGATTTATTAATGTATAACATGTATCCTGCCCCACCTGACAAAGTAAATACTTATGCTGCTCCAGAAGTAAGTTGATATAACATTCAAGGTATTCAACCAACAATTATAACGGGTTATGAAGATTGAAAAAAAGATATGGAAAGTAGATACGACTTTTGAAATCAAAAAAATAGTGGGGGTATTGTAATAACTGATAAAGCTAGTTCAACAGCAACTAATCCTACGGTTGGGACAACTATTCATAAAGAAGATAATGACTCTAAATTTTATTGGTCTAAAAATTGAATGATTACTCCACCAAACAAAATAAAAGTAAATAATGAAAATGTTAATAATATAATTAGTACCCAAGCATCATCATATTTTAGAAGAAAAGATGAATTTGGTAATACTGTCGGACAAGTTCAAATTGAATATAATAAAATGGGTAAATGTAATGTTTGAGATATTTTAAATATGAATAATTTTATTAATCGCCAAATTACCGTATTACCTTTAAACTATACGCAAAAGTTAGTTTTTAATCCTTTTACTATCCCAGGCGGAGTTGGTAAATTCTTAAACTTTATTTCCTTTGGTATTCCATGAGGATGAGTAATTAACCAAGATGAAAAAACTTGACCTAATTTTCAATTTCTTAATGGTTTTATGAGTTCTAATGTTTATAGTTTTTATAATGATGCTTTTTGGTCTGAAAACTCAAAAGGTAAAGGTTACTTACCCTTTGAAATATTTAGACAACAAGGTAATGATAAAGTTGGTGCTATTTTTGGTGCTAATGCTACTAGTTTAGGTTTTACAACTTTATTAACTGATAAATGCAAAGGTACTGTTTTAACTAAGGATGGTAAAGCAACTGAACGAATAACTTATTCAACTTATAATTTAAAACAATTAAACCCCAAAACTAATCGTATATATTTAATTAATGAATTAGTAAGAGCAGTAGATGCTCAAACACCAGTTAGTGATAGTGAAAAAGATACTGATTGCGAATTCTTACAAACACCAGATGGTACAAATTGTAGTTATATAATTGATATGTTTTCAATTCAAGCATTATATAAAGGTAATTTTGAAATTATCTTTTATGCTGATAACCCATATACTAATAATGAAGAAGATTATTTACGCTTATCAGTATGAAGTTTTCGTGGTAAAACAAAAAGTGTGTTAAATAATTATTTACGTGATATGACAACTAATTATAAAACTAGTTTCTTATTACCACATGACTATGAAATACCGACATTTAATTATCCTGAGTATGTATTACCCCCAGTTCCATACAACTATAAAACTTATACAAAAGATATTATGCCTTCCGATGTAGTACTACCATTATTAACAAAAATTACTGCGCAACCACAATGTAAAATAACTGATACTCAAATAGCAACTATGTTTATGGTTAATATATTTGATGATACAGAAGAATATACAGGTTATTATGAAACTGAAATTGATTTAAAACAAATTGACCCAACAATTCAAAGTATAAGTAAATTCCAAGATGCTTATAAAACTATTGAAATAAGTAATCTAAGTAATTTACAAGTTGAATGTGGATTATCAAATATAGAAAATTTTATTCCTAATAGAAATATTAATATATTTGGCGGAACTGATGATTGTAGCAATAATTTATTTTCATTAAAAAATATAACTTTAAAAAACATTGGTTTATCACAAACTGATAAAATTAATTTTGATAATACAATAAGTTTATATACTGATAATATAAAAATAAATGATACCAAAACAATATATACTACTGCTTATACTAATGGGTTACCTTTTAAAGGGTATTCCACCATATATGAAACATCAACTATTAATAGTGTAAAATTTTTATTACAAACAACATTTTTACCTAAATATGGAGTTAATAATAAAATCAGGGAAACATATTTACAGGCGTATTATACAAATAATATGAAATTAAAAATTAGATTTACAAAAGTAATATTGCCACTTTTACAGTTTTATTATATGGATGCTTATAGAAAACCAAAATATTTTGGTAATGATAAAGATATTACATTAGATATTAATAATCCAAATGTATTGGGTATTAGAAATAATAGTAATAGTGCTGTTAAAATTACATTTAAACCAAGATAAAAATAAAAAAGAGATTTTTAAAAATCTCTTTTTATATTATTCTTTAACTTTTACATTACCATCTTCATCAATATTTAAATTAGGTAATTTATGTTCTTCACCACTTCAACGATAAACTGATTTAAAATAAGTGCCATTATCTTCTAATCAATAGTAATAAAAAGCTGGTTTAAAAACAACTAAATCATATGGAAAAATTGATATACTTTCACTTACCCCCCTTTTTCCTATTTTTAAACTTATATTATTTTCAATATATTTAGTATTATGTAAGTAATCAGAATGCTTAAATTTAACAATTTTTCATTTATCATTTTTGTCACCACGCCATACGACATAATATCATTTATTATCAACCTCATTAAATGGTTTTTCTTGTGGTGCTATTCATTCTAAATTGTTTTTAATAGTTTCATTTGTTGTATTTATTTGGTTTTCTTTTTTTAATTGTTCTAATTGCTCTTTTGTATATTCTTGTGGTTTATTACAAGCAACTAAACTTGTTGTACTTGTTCCAATTAATGATATTGTACCTATTATACTTAATATTTTTTTCATATTTATTTCTCCTATTTTTTGAAAAATTTGTTAATTTAATTAAAAATAGAAATAAATAATTTATTTCTATTTATTTTTATAAATCTAATTTTTTATTTTTATGAACATTCAGCAGCTGCAGCGCCGGCAGCTCCACTAATTGCACCTACTGCTGCTCCAGAAGCAGCTCCACCAAAAATAGTTCCAAAAAATCCAACTATACCTCCAAAAATAGCACCAGCTATAGTACCAATACCTGGAATAACACTTCCTGCAAGAGCCCCTGCAACTGCTGAAGAAGCTCCAACAGTTACGGCTGAAGGAGATGATGTAATCGCACCTCCAACTGCTCCACCAACAGCACCATTTATAGCTGCTTTTGATACTTCAGAATTACAATTATTTTTTTTTCGAATAATTTCACCTATTTTATTTTTATTTACATTACTTGTACCTAATTTTAATGCTAAGGCCATTGTTTTATTAGTAACTCACTGTATTTCAGATTGAGTTGCTTGTTCTGATTTAATATTATTTCATCATTGTTGATTACGTTCTTGTGCCAGTTGATTTACTCATTGTGTTAAACCCTGTTGTCATTCATTTTTTGAATTATTAAATGATTGTTGAGCTTGTAAGAAACGTTGTTGAGCTTGACTAAAGGCTGTATGATTTTGATTTCTTTGAAAATCTTCACCCGCTCTTTGATATGCTAGTTCAGCATTACGTCATTGTTGTGCAATTTGAATTCATTGAACTTCGCCTCATCTTTTATTACGTTTTAATACTTTTTCTTCTGATTGATATGGTGCAGCAGCAATTACAGTTGGTATAGCACTACTTGTGATTGTAACTGCTCCTAAAATACTTATTAATTTTTTCATATTTATAACCTTCTTTCTTTAATTAAGATAAATACTATTATTTGGACTTTCACTATCTCAATATCCAATAGTATTTGTTTTAATAATAATTGATTGTTCTTGTTTTAAATTTTTTCAAATTTCATGAAATTGAGAAAAATGTTCTCAAATGAAATTTGCCATTATTTTTATATCTTCTTTATTTATAGAACCGCCAGCTCCGCTATGATCTGATTTTGGTAAATTAGATATTAATACCATAGTTTGACTTAAAAAATCTGCTTTGCTATCTGGTTCAAATTGATAAATAATTTTAAAAGCAGTATCTGATGATAATTTTAATTTTAATTCATCATGCTCTAAAAATTTATATCATTTTTCAAATACGTCATTACTTTTTTGTTCATGATTTTGATAAGGACTAGCGGCAATTGTTGTTGGTACAGCAGTTCCACTAATTGTTAATACACTTAATAAACTTAGTAATTTTTTCATTACTTGTATTTCTCCTTTTCTTAATCTTGAAACTTTTTATCAAGATCTACTTTCAGTATATATATATATATATATATATGCAATCAAAATTAACTAATTATTTAAAATTTTATCTTGTTAAATACCTCTTATTACGCGTTTTAAGGTCTAAATTAGCAAACAAAGATATTAAGTTTAGTATTTATATATACAAAATATATTGTATTTATAAACTATTGATATATAATTAATTTACAGGTTTAATCTTTTTCCGTAAAAAAGAGTTTATGCTGACTTGTTAATCGGACAAGAATAAAAAAAGAGAGGTTTATAAAATGGCACTTACAAAAGAACAATTAATCGAACAAGGTTTAAGTGAAGAGATTGCAGAAAATATCTTAAATCAGTTTAATAATGAAGCAAAGCAAATTAGAGAAAGTGTGCAAAAACGCGAAGATGTTATCTCAAAAGAAGACTTTATTAAATTATCTAATGAATTAGATGAATTAAAAGCATTTAAAGATGTTCCATCTACTAAAATTGAAGATATTAAAACTAATTTAGATAAAGTTAGTGGTAATTCTTTATCTGAAAAAATGCAAACTTTAAAAGAATTAAAACCTGATTTGTTTGTTGAAGAACAACTATCAGTTTCACCAACTAATTTTATTAAAGATATGATTGAAAAATCTACTGAAAATAAAAATGATGAAATTGAAATTATTAAAGAAAAAGGAGCATATACTCCTGATGAAATTAAAAAATTAACTGATTATACACTTAAAAACCTTAGATAATAAGGGAGTGAAATATTATGGCAACAATTAACTTGCCACAAGTACCTTTTACATTACAAGGTAATACAACAGACCAAAAAGCATATGTTGATATGGTTAATGCTTTATTGCGTGGACCTTTATATAACGAATATGCAAGTATTATGCAGTATGCTACTGCAACAGCAGAACAAGTTGCTTGATTACCTAATGCTGGTCAAGCATTATATAATTTAACTCATCGTGTGGTATGACAAGATGATTATTCATTGCCAAATGGTGGGACAACTCAAACAATGGGATTAACAAGAATTCCAGTTCCTATTGATAAAAGATTTAATTTAAAATTAATGAATGAGGCTTTTGATTTAGCATTAATAGAACAAAATATTAAAAATGGTGTTATTGCTGATGCTATTTCTAGTGTTGTACAAAATAAATTTGTTAATTTAGAATGTGAATTAATTCAGGCTATTTATGATTATTGTTTAGCAGATGGTCAATATGAAGTAATTCCATTTCGTAGTTATACAGCTGAAAATGCAGATGATGCCAATAAAGCATTCTTTACATTAAATGAAACTTTGATTGAATTAACAAATCAAATTAGTAATTTATACTTTGGTTTGCCAACCGATAAAATGTTTATGGTTTTAGGACGAAGAGCCTATTTAGGATTAACACCTGCTTATTTAAAAGTAATTGGTTCACAAGCCCAATTAAAAGCAATGGTTAATGGTGAATTATATGAAAATACAGCAATGGGTATTCCTGTATCAAAAAGTTTTCATTTAGAAAAAACATATACAAAAGGACAAGTTAATCGAGATAAAGGTTATAATTTTACTAATGTAAATGGTTTAATTATTAATAAACAAGTATGAGCATATCCAATTAATATGGATAGTATTCAACAAGTTTTAGATAATGATACTGCTAACCCTAAATGAATTGGTAAAGTACAATATGCAACACCAACTATTTTATATCCAAAAACATGTAAAATTATTTTAGAAAAACAACCAACACAAGATGAAATTAATACTGCTAAAAGTAATCTAAATAAAACATTTAGAGTGCCAGTTGATTATGTAATTCCATCATCAAGTAAAATTGATATTAGTAAAATTAATAAATTAGATAAACCAACTATTCATGTTGACGATCCAACTCAAACAACAGCAGAACAATTAAAACCACAATTTAAAGATGTTGTTTTAAAATCAGTAAAAGCGGTAAATAATTTTTTAACAGAAAATGATTTTGATTACTTTATTGAAAGTAAAGGTGAAGATTGACCAATTAATATTACAAATGATAAAACTGTTGAAGTTCAAATTCAAGGTAAAAATAACGCTAGTGGTCAAACAAATCCGATTGATGTAGTAATTAAAAATTCTTAATAAACAATGAATTTACTAATATTACGAGTTTTAACTTTATTAGTAACTAATTTAGAAAATAAACCTTTAATAAGTAAATTTGTAAATTTAATTAATAGAGTTAATAAAGTTCAAAATAAAATATTAAAGCCAATTAATTATATTACTGATAAATATAATAAAATTACAAGTAAAGTTGAAGATATTTATCAGTGATTAAATCCATTTACTTATTTAGATTTAATTAAAAAAGGTCATAAAAAAGAAATTCAACAAATATTAAGTCAATTAGAAAAAGATAATAATATTAAAAATAGAAAACAATTTAAAAATGAAAATTATCTAAATACTAATTGACAACCTTTAAATAGTAGTTGACTTGATAGTGGAATGTTTAATATAACTAATAAATTAACTTTAACAGGTAATTTAACTATTTTAATATATACAAAAACAGCAAAACATCCAAAATTTTATGGTCCATATGTTTATCCTAGTGTTCCAGTTGAAATATGAAAATTATTAAGTAATGCTGTTTCTAATGCAGGGACTTTATTTTGGCGTTATTGATTAAGAAAATGATTACCTAGTCATTTAAGAAATTATATTAAAAAACGATTACCACAAGCATTAAAAGAAAAATATCCCAAAGGAACTACTAAATTAACATTACCAACAGTTCAAAAATTACAACAAATTAAAAAGTTTATTAATAATTTAAAGATTGGACATTTTAATTTTAATTTTGCTGGTGAAATTAATAATAAAAAATGATATCGAGAACGCCGAAGTGATGTTAAAAATATTAAGAATTTATATAAAACACCAGTTAAAAATAAATTTTATCAGGTTAATAAATCTATTAAAGCAATTAATAAAACCAAAAGAAAGGTTAATAGTTATAAACCAAATAATTTAAAAAATAAATATCGTAATCAATTAAGGGGTGTTTTATATGGAAAATAATTTAAGTAATTTGTTATTTATAACAGTTGAAGATGTTAAAGCAAGTAAACTTTGACAACCTATTAATGATCGTAAACAATCTGCTTATAATGATAATTTAATTTATAATGCTATTTTAAAAACTAGTTTATGAATGGATAGATTATCAGGTGGAACAATTTCAGATAAAATTAATAAAAAAGATTTGTTTCCTTGAGTAAAAAAAGATAATACTGGTTTAATTGAATATGATAAATGATTAAGTTATATTCAATCTGCTTGTTTATTAGCAGTTATAAATTGATATTTACCAAAAGGAGTTAATGATTTAACTGGTAGTGCTTCATTTTCACAAGGTGGAGTTGCTTATTCACAAACTAATGACCCAGAAGCAAATGAAAATATTACTCGTGATGTTAAAAATGCTTTAAAATTAGCAGGTGAAATTATTGATATTATATCTAGTAAAACAGTATCTAGACCTTATAATTATAGTTTAGATAATTATGCTCATCCATGAGAAGAAGAATATAAGCATATTAGTAAAAAAACTTTTTATCCAACATTATTATTTTGATTAAAAGAACGATTACAAACTGATAATTCAATAAATATTACTTATCCTACTATTAATGATTTTTCTAAAATTGATTATAATGAGTGTATTAAATTAATAGTTCCCTTTGATAATAATACGATTTATTATGAAAATAATGTCTGAAAAGCAAAACAAAGTAGTGGTACTGATATAAAAATTGATAATAAAACTATCATCAAAAATGATAATGATGGGATTGAAGTTTCAGATTTAAAACAAGATAAATTAATATCGGGTGAAAATATTAAAACTATTAATGGTAATTCATTATTGGGGAATGGTGATATATCTATTAATACTGGTAATGATTGAGAATTAATTAATTATCCAGAAGCAAACGAAAAATTAACATTTAAAATTCCAGATTATGATTTAATAAAATATTACTATAAAATATCAATTTCAATAACAGATTATGCATCTGCTAATAAATTTGTAACATATTATTTTGAAACAATATCACAAAAATCCTTTAATTTTGTCGAAAACTCTTGATGAAATAAAAAAAATCATCAATATGACAATTTGAAAACTAATTTTGTGTAAGATTATGATTTTGCTTTAAATTTTTTAAACGTTAAAATATAATACCGTTGATTGTTGGTTTGGTGTTAAACCTTTGTGTTGGTATTTTCATTTTCAGAGCTTTAAATAATTTTGAATATTAGTGAAACCCAAACCATGATAATGAATTAAGGCTTCTTTAAGACTGGATTGTAATTTACTAATCTTATTTAACTTTTGATAACTAGTATCAGGGTTTGTACTAGTTTTGGTGGAATATAGAGTAGAATTTGTTTGTTTTGCTACTAATAAATATAGTGGTTGCATATCAGAAATAATTATTGATTTTTCTTTAATTAGTTGCTTATTCATATTTTCAATAATCCATTGTTTTTGTAATCTTTTGGTATTGGTGGATTGAACAAAAATATTATTATTGCTATCAACTGCCATTTGAATACAGCATTTGGTATCAGTTGAAAATGGATCGAGATGAGTTTTTCGTTTATCAAATTTATCTTTAAAATTGCCTTTATGAATTTCTTTAATAAATGTTTCATCCATTTGGATTTGACCATTTAATTTTTTAAATTTTAACTGTGTATTTTCTAATTGTTTTGATTGCATTAATTTTTGTCGATTATATCAAGCGGTTTTTGGGGTTGTTTTAATAAAACGAGAAATTATTTTACTAGATTGTCCTAACAATGAAATTTGAATTAATAAATTTCACTGTTCATAATTTAAATGACTTCAATAAGTAAAATGATGACGAAATGCATCAAAACTAGCACGACATTTTTTACATAAATATTTTTGTTTTCCTTCGGAATTATGACCATTTTTAACACAATGAAAAGATTTGCAATTAGGACATATAATGCCTTTATCTCTAAATTTTTGATCAATTTCATTTAAACGTTTTTGTTTTTTAATTAAGTCTGCTTGTTGTTTTATTTTTTCATAAAATTCTAAAAATTGATCATCTGTTAAGCTATTTATTAATTCTGTAATTATTTTTTTCATCATTTATTTACCTCCATATATTAAAAATATACCTAATTTTAGGTATATTTTATAAATATCAAGAGTTTTCGACAAAATTAAAGCAAAAATCAATATTTTCATTTTTAGCAGATAATTCTTATAAAAGAATAACAATTAAGCAAGATGGCTCAATTTCAAATGATACAAATAATATTGTTATTAAAGATTTAACAATTAAAAGAAAATTAATTTAGAAAGGATTTTTAATTAATGAAACAAAATAAAACAACTTGATTAAAGGGTGCCTTACCTTGAAATTGATTTAAAAAAGACCCTATTCCAACTTATAATTGAAATCATAAAGATATTAGAGAATGAGAAAGAAAATATAAAATTCGTAGTTGAGTAGTTAGTTTTTATACATTGATATTTTTAGCATTAAATTGTTGATTAGAATATGGCATGATTAATGCAATAAAAGATAATATTAATTGATATAATTATGGACAATATTGAGGTAATGGAATTGCTATTTTACTAACACCTTTATTTACATATGGAATTCAAGGTATATTTGTTGCTAGTAGTAAACCAAAAGTAGATATGAAAATTGATATTCCACGATTAAAAATATCTAAAATGGGATTAGTATTTACAATTTTACCTTTAATTACTTTAATAATTTCTTTAATTATTATTTGAATTGATAAATCAAAATGAAAAAAAGACCATTTAAGACATTGTTTGAACTGCCGTATTAATCCGCGTGTTATTCAACCAAGAATATCAAAACAATGAAATAATTTGGATGGTATAACAGAAGAAATATTTAAAAATATGCAAGATGAATATACTAAAAAACAAGAAGAAAATAACAAAGAATTAAATTTAAAATAAACTATATATAGGGGCGGTTGATATTTTTGGGTGGTTATATAGTTTAATTTATAAATTATTTTGTTCTGAAAGAATGGATGGCCACTGTTTGAGTAAGGATAAGAAAGGAAATAAAGAAATGGAAATTAGTAATGAAATAGTAATTGCTTTACTTGTATTAGCGGGTGCTGGTGGAATGGGTAGTCTTGGTATTCTTGGATTATCTGCTAAAAAAATTAAAAAATATAAAGCAGAAATTAGAGAATTAAGAACTGCTGTTATTGCTCACGAAAAACATTTACGAGGACCTGATTATGCAACAGAATTAGCATTAAAAACAGGTCAAATTAAAAATGTTAAAAAACAAGTTAAAGTAAATGACAAAAAACAAGCACAAAAAGATGCTATTAAAAAACTAACAAATAGTATTTAAAAAAAATAACCTTAATTGGTTATTTTTTATTTTCTAATATTAAGTCTAAATTTTTAACTTTACAAATAACTAAATTATTTTTTCCATAATTATTTTTATAATATTCTCAGTATTCAGTTGAATTAATATCTACATCTTGTTTATCAATCCCAATTATATATTCACCACGAGGGTTTTTACAAGGGCGATTACCTTGTTCAGATCGATAACATAAAATATAATTATTCATATTCTTTATTTCCTTTATAATGTGTTATATAAAAGTTAATAAGATATTCAATTCGTTGCGAATAAGTAAAGTTATTAAATTCATTTCAAACTTTTTCTTCATTTTTATTTAAGTAAATATTAACATTACGAATTTGACAAGAATAATACTTTCCTGTTTTTTGATTATATGAATGTTTCATAATATTAACTTTCATAATTAGCAATAATAATTGCATCTCGTAAATGATTACTTATTTTTTCATTATTATAAAATCAACCTTTACCATATTGATAAGTTAAATTAGTATCTTTATCAAATTTTCATATACAACTATCATTATATTTACTTAAATTTTCCATATTTTTAACAACTGATTTAGTATTTTTTGGTGATACTCAATTAATAAAATATTTATAAACAGATAATGCTCCTAATAATCTTAATAAATCATCTCTATCTTTACTAGCATTAGCAGATGTATATAAACAATCTTCAATATTAATTTTTTCTTCATAATCAAACAATTTATCATTAATAAATTCATATTGTTCTTTTCAATTTTTATTTGTAAATTCTAATTTTTCAATTAATTTATTATCTTCATAAATAACAATAGCAGTAGTACCTGTTCCTGATGGGTCAATACCTATTTTTATCAAGTGGCTCATTCCTCATCGTTGTTATTATTAATTGTTGGCACTACATTTGATATATCTTCTTCTTTAACTAAATTATTATCTGTCACTTCTTCACTTGATATATTTTCATTACTAATTTGACCCTTATTTATGCTTATATTGCTATCATTATCAATATAAATCTTTTCATCATTAGTTGTAATAACTGCCTGATCTGATTTATAAGCTTGTTGTAATTCAACAGACATAATACCTCATTTTCTTAATAAAGATGTTAATACTGTTTTTAATGCCATTTCATCAAAACTAGCAATATAAAATGATTTATTTTTAGCATAAGTTTTAGAATATTTCATAAAATGATTTTCCATTTGTTCTTTGGTCATATATAAAGTTTTTCCAAAACCATTAACCATTTTAAAGTATGCTACATAACCAATAATTGGTAATTTTTCTCTTTCATCTTCATTTTGAATTCAATTAAAACTAGTTCCTTTTAAACGATCATAATTTACTAATTCATTTTCTCTAACATCTGATACTGACATATCTAAATATTGACCACTTCTTTGTGCTAATTGAATATAACCTTTATAACCTATTTGAAATTGAGCTTGATTAATTCATTCTTGGATTTCGCGACCGTTAATAATTCTTGTTATTTTAGTATTATATGGAACTACATAAGCATAACCAAATTGTTTTTCCATTGGTAAATTTAATAAAACTCCTTGATAACAAGCAGTCATAATTGTTTTTGGATCTGCTTTTTGTAATAATTCATTACTATTTGATATTGCAACTATATTACTTTTAAATCTTGCAATTTCATTTTCATTAGAAAATTTACTTTTTATTCATTCTGTTGCTTTATCTGTTCTTAAAAATTCAACAATATTTGCCATATTATTTTTCTCCTTTATTTATTTTAAAATTAATACCTTTAACCCCAATTAAATTAATATCTTTATTACTATCTCACTGATCTTTAATTTCATTTTTAACAATTTGTTCATCAACAACTAAATAATTTTTAATAAGATTAATAAGTTCTAATTTATCAGCATTTTGTAAAAAATCATCATTAATACCAATAACCTCAATATCTTTAATTAATAATTTTTCTTTCCGAAAATTACTAGTAATAATTTTTAATTCTTGCTCTTTTTTTGCTACACTTTTAATTTCTAAAAATTGTTCTTTTTTATGAGTTTCAATAATTTCATTTTGTTTTTGAAATTGAATATTAATAACATTATTTTTTAAAGAATCATGATTATTCTTAATATTATTTTCTAAATTCAAAATATCTTTTCTAATAAAATTTAATTCATCTTTAAAAGATTTTATTAATTCTAATGGTTCTCTAAAAATATAATCAATTTTTGAAACTACTAATTTTAAATCTTTTAGTGATTGTGATTTATATTCTCCATTTATTAATCAAGCTTGTTGTCGATATATAAATTCTGCTAATTCTTGTCCATTTTCATCAATTCATTTTTTAATTGTTAATGCTTTTAAACTTAATTCTTTAAAATTATTTCCTTTTAAATAAAATGGATACGTAATATTTTTAACTTCATTATTTAATTTTAAATCTGCCATAATTAAATTTCCTCTAATTCCATTTCATTAATTAAATTATCAATATATTCATAAGCACTTTCTTCTGAATGACATTCTTCTAATGCCATATTAAATAAATCTTCTTCAGTATAAACATAACCATTTTCATCTTTTCACATACTAATTTACCTCGTTCTTTGCTATTAATATTTCTATTAATTTTCTTCCTTTTTGTTCTTTAATATCAAAATAAGTTATTTCTTGATTTAATAAATGTGCTTCTTCATTTTTAATTAAATTAATATCATCATTAATATTTTCTTTTTGCCCTGTTTTATTATCAAATATATTAATACAAAAATCATTGTACATATATATTGATATTAGATTTTTGATTGTCATATTTACCTCCTATTTTTAACTCGCTGGCACTCACTCCAAAGTGAAAGTGCCAAAGCGAGAGTTAGTTATATAATTAAGTATTTATCTATTTATTTACTACGCCATCCGCTTCACTGCGGGTGAGCGGTGGCGGTATGTTTTATTGTTTAATGTTTAATAATCGACAGTTGTTTTTATAAGATAATGCCAGAGAATTCTCTCTCTTCATCCGCACCATTTCAGGTCAAAGCGTTCAGTTTTTAAAATAAATTCACTTGCACATTGAAGAGCCTAATGCTGACTTTGTGGTTTTTAAAACCTCTGTCATCCTCTAATGGGATAATATCTATCGCAAATTTATTTATAAAGTGGCCATCTCAATATTTATTGTCGTTTGATGTTGACCCCGCACTTATCACGACTATCGCTTGTTAAAGCGTCTATTATTTACGGACTGATTACCGCTGGGCTAGACCGCCTATGTGGAAAAAAACACTTAGTTATTTAAAATAACTGTTCCACCCTGCATTAAGTTGTTTTATAAAATCAAAGTTTAAAAGAACCAGTTTTATCATCAAAGATAATTTTTGAATTTTCTAGTTTTTGATAAAACTGTTTTTGTGTTTTATCTTTTATTTTATTTAATAAATATTTATGTTTTTCACAAGTTCATAAAACTTTATTTGATAAAAATTCTTCGGTAATGAATGATACTGCTTTATAACAATCATTAACATCACATATTTTTTGTTGTTTAATTATCATTACCTCCTTTTAGGGATTTTTTATTTCAAATAAAAAAACAACCCTAACAAGAGTTGTTTTTTGGAGCTTCATCGTACATTATACGTCACGTATTATGTAAATCTAAGCTCCAAATTTATCTCTTGTTATTTTAATAATAACACTTTTTAAAAGAAGTGCAACTATTTTTTTAAAAAAATAAATTATTTTTAAATTTACCCTATTTTTGGCATATTTAAACACACTGAAAAATAATTTATTAAATTACTTCAAATAAACTTATCTAAAATTCTCTAAAAATACTTCTTTTGAAGTTCTTCAATTAAGAACGGGCCTTAATTTTTCATTTATAATATCGACTACTAAATCTATTTCTTGTTGCGTAACAAGATTAAAATCTGTCCCCCTACCATATCGTTTTCTAAATTCACGGTTTAGTCTTTCAATTAATGGTTTTTGATTAGGCGAAGCAGGGTCACAAAAATAAACATTAGAACCAGTAATCTTTTCCATTTCTTCAAACTTACTAAATTCTTTTCCTCTATCGGTTATTATTCCTTTAATTTTTCCAACTAAACCATTAATTCTAACTATATATTTAAGTTTTTCTAAAACTTCATTAGCAGTATGTTCTTCTAATTTCATAGCAAAGTATTTTTTACTTGATTTCTCTGTCAAAACTAAACAACTAGATTGATGTTCTTTTCCAACTACGGTATCCATTTCAAATCAACCAACATCTGTTTCTTTATTTTCAATATCTCATATTGATTTAAATCTTTCATCTAATTTCCCACGATTATCAGGTCTTTTCTTTGTTCTATTTCTTCTACCACCATTTAATAAATTTTTCTTTAACAAACCCAAAAGACCTAAAAAAATTCATTTATAAAATGTTTTAAGACAGGCAGGAAATTTGATACCAAATTTTATTAAAAATCGCTGAATAATTTCTGCTGGTGAATCACCCAAAATATTAAATCGTAAATTTAAAAATTCTTGTTGTTCTTCTGTAAATGTAGGTATTTTTTTAATACACTTTTGTCGTTTTTTATAATAATCATCATGTGCCTCACGGGCATTATAATCTTCTATATTTGTAAATCTATTAATTTCTCTTTTAACAGTATTAATATCTCTTCCTGTTTGTCTTGATATTTCAGATAAATTAAGTGTGCCATTTTTCTTTTTGCAACTATCAGATAAAAATAAATCCTTAAAAAATCTTCGTTCATCATATTTTACATGTGTATAATCTTTCATTACTCTATATTTCCTCCAATTCTTTTATAAAAATAGTTATACATTAAATTTATAAAAAAGATAAATTTTCACATTTTTTTAAATTAAAATTATTGACAAATATATTATTAATTATATAATTGTATTGTAACAAGCTCCAATTTATCTCTATATGCTTGTATACTAAAATAAAAAGTAAAGTAATTTGCTTTTTTTATTTTGATGTAAAATATAGATAATAAAAAAAGAGCCGAGTTGGTTCTTTTGTTACATTTTTATAGTATTGTTTACTCTTTTATTTAATCATATTGTTTAAATAATAGCAATTTTAATATGCAAAAAGGAGTAAAAAATGAAAGAATTTAATCCAAATAAAGCAAGTTTGGCAACTTTTTATCGTAAAATAGAGCAATTTTGAGAAAATAAATCACCCAATAAACCATATACTTTGAATGATTTAACCAATGAATTCAATCTTTCTAACAGATGAAAGCACGAAACTTACAAGAGCGAAAAGATAGTTCCTTTACTTGAAAAACAAGTTGATAGAATTGAAAGTGAAATAATTAACTTTATGATGAAATCACCTGATGGTGCTAAATTATATTGACAACGAGCATTTAATTATAAATATTCACTGCAAGAAAAACAGTTAGAACAAGAATTAAACTTAAATAATCAACAACCAATAATTGTTAATTTACAAACGGATATTAGAGATATTAAAAAAGAAAGTGATAATAATGCTTAATCATTTTACTTATTTGTTAGAAACTCCTTATTGATTATTACAAAATAGTAGTATTGGTAATAAATATCCCTTTGCTAAAAAATATGAGTTAGTTAATGAAATTAATCAAATTGGAACACGATATAGTGGTAAGACTATTTCAAATATTAAAATGTTTGGTGAATTATTAAAAATTAGTTTATTAATTAAAGAACCAATTTGTATCATTGCTAGTATGTATTGAAGTAAGGATTTAAAAGATAGTGTATTTCAAAATATCTGAAATATGTCTTTAATTTTGTCGAAAACTCTTGATATTTATAAAATATACCTAAAATTAGGTATATTTTTAATATATGGAGGTAAATAAATGATGAAAAAAATAATTACAGAATTAATAAATAGCTTAACAGATGATCAATTTTTAGAATTTTATGAAAAAATAAAACAACAAGCAGACTTAATTAAAAAACAAAAACGTTTAAATGAAATTGATCAAAAATTTAGAGATAAAGGCATTATATGTCCTAATTGCAAATCTTTTCATTGTGTTAAAAATGGTCATAATTCCGAAGGAAAACAAAAATATTTATGTAAAAAATGTCGTGCTAGTTTTGATGCATTTCGTCATCATTTTACTTATTGAAGTCATTTAAATTATGAACAGTGAAATTTATTAATTCAAATTTCATTGTTAGGACAATCTAGTAAAATAATTTCTCGTTTTATTAAAACAACCCCAAAAACCGCTTGATATAATCGACAAAAATTAATGCAATCAAAACAATTAGAAAATACACAGTTAAAATTTAAAAAATTAAATGGTCAAATCCAAATGGATGAAACATTTATTAAAGAAATTCATAAAGGCAATTTTAAAGATAAATTTGATAAACGAAAAACTCATCTCGATCCATTTTCAACTGATACCAAATGCTGTATTCAAATGGCAGTTGATAGCAATAATAATATTTTTGTTCAATCCACCAATACCAAAAGATTACAAAAACAATGGATTATTGAAAATATGAATAAGCAACTAATTAAAGAAAAATCAATAATTATTTCTGATATGCAACCACTATATTTATTAGTAGCAAAACAAACAAATTCTACTCTATATTCCACCAAAACTAGTACAAACCCTGATACTAGTTATCAAAAGTTAAATAAGATTAGTAAATTACAATCCAGTCTTAAAGAAGCCTTAATTCATTATCATGGTTTGGGTTTCACTAATATTCAAAATTATTTAAAGCTCTGAAAATGAAAATACCAACACAAAGGTTTAACACCAAACCAACAATCAACGGTATTATATTTTAACGTTTAAAAAATTTAAAGCAAAATCATAATCTTACACAAAATTAGTTTTCAAATTGTCATATTGATGATTTTTTTTATTTCATCAAGAGTTTTCGACAAAATTAAAGAAATATGTTAGATGAAAATCATATTCCTTATACTATTAACTTATCAAATTTTACTTTTACTTTATCAAATGGTAGCAAAATATATTGTAAAGGTTTACATTCACCAAGCCGGAAAGAAAAATTAAAAGCTTTTGCTGATTTGAATAAATATAAATTAGTAATTGATTGAAGAGAAGAATGTGACCAATTTCAACAAAAAGATTTAAGTGATTTAGAATTTGCTATTCGTGGGTATCAAAATAAAATAACAATTAATACATGTAACCCTGAAAGTTTAAAAAGATATATTGTTGGTTATTGTAATGAATTAATGCCTTTTAATGAAGAAATAATGCGTAGTAAATATGAACAAATTAACTATATTGAAAAATGAAATATGAAGATTATTATTCATTATTCTAGTTGAAGACTTAATTATGAATTACCACAAGATAAGGTTAATGAACAATTAAGATTAGAACAATTAGATATTGAAAGAGCAAGAGTATGAAGTTGAGGATTGCCTGGTAATACTAGTGGGTCAATCTTTGCAAGATATCTTGATATTATGCAAGCAACAGATATTATTCAACCAACTAAAGTTATTAGGTGGTGTTGACTTAGCAAACTCTACTAGTCCCCAAAGGGCATACAACAGCAGCGAGTTTTTGAATATATAATTCATTTGATAAAAAAGCCTATAAAGTTGCTGAATACACACACTCAAATGCTACTCAACAATTTAAAGGACCATTAGAACAAGTAAAAGATATATTGGAGTTTTATAATAATCAATTAAATCAATATTTTAATTTAATACAACAAGGTATATCAATTAATGTTGATGATAGTGCTTATGCAACATTAGAAAGTTTAAACCGAGAGAAATATAATTATACTTTGTCAATACATGCATTTTAAACCAGCGCAAAAGCAGAAATTTAAAATAAAGCATCGTGTAGAAGCATTTACAATGTTAATTAATACTAATCAATTAAAATGATTATGAGAAAAATGTCCTGTAAGTAAAACACAATATGAATTAATTCAATGAGAAGATAAACCAGATGCTAGAGAAGAGAGAATGTTAGATTTATATGATGATACATTTGATAGTGATTTTTATGCTTTACACTTTGAATTAGTTAATATGGTTAAACATAATAGTTCAGCAGATTATAAATTATGACAACAAAGGGAGTGAATAACTTAATGAAAAAAGATATTTATGTAATACACGATGAAAGAGTAATTAATGCAAAAAGACCATATATGTCTGTTTGTGGACAAGTTAAAAAAAGACTTTGTCAAGAATTAAAAAAAGATAATATCGCAATATGTAAATTAAATTTATATAACGAATATATTAAGAAATATCAAAAAGTTAAAGTATGTGTACAAGTTTTAGCAAATGAACCTAGTTTATTAACAGTAAATATTATTAATTATGCACTTATTTTAAAATTAAAGGAGCAAAATAACAATGAATAATACTTTTCCTAGTTTACCAAACTTAAATGATATTAATAGTGTTTTAAAATTTTATAATTATGATTGAACTATTAATTTAGCCAATATTATTGCTCGTCATCAAATGCGATTAATAAATGGTAAAGATATTTTATTTAAATCTCATCGTAAAGACATTTTAGAAAAATTAAACTGATGATATGAAACTTATAAAATAAAAGAAAAATTAGATAAAAATGAATTAACAGCAAGTTTAATGGGTAAAACTATCTTTGGTTTATTAGAGACTAATGACGGCAATATTGATTTATGAATTAACCCTTTTAACTTTACATCACGAGTAAGTAAAATAAATGAAATTGAACAAGGTGCTGATATTTGATTAAATTATCATCAATCAGACAGTGGTTTTATTTTAAATTTAATTTGTACCAAAGATAAAATAGTTATTAAAGGTTGACCTAAAAATAATGAAGTAGTTGTTGGACAAAGTAAAACACAAATTAAAGATGATGTTAAACCTGTTTTAGTACAAGAATTTAAAAATAAATTAGGTATAGTACCTTTCTGAGAAATGTAAATAAAGGTGTTAGTAAAATAGCAATTCCATTACCTCAATATTGTCCATAATTATATCAATTAATATTATCTTTTATTGCATTAATCATGCCATATTCTAATCAACAATTTAATGCTAAAAATATCAATGTATAAAAACTAACTACTCAACTACGAATTTTATATTTTCTTTCTCATTCTCTAATATCTTTATGATTTCAATTATAAGTTGGAATAGGGTCTTTTTTAAATCAATTTCAAGGTAAGGCACCCTTTAATCAAGTTGTTTTATTTTGTTTCATTAATTAAAAATCCTTTCTAAATTAATTTTCTTTTAATTGTTAAATCTTTAATAACAATATTATTTGTATCATTTGAAATTGAGCCATCTTGCTTAATTGTTATTCTTTTATAAGAATTATCTGCTAAAAATGAAAATATTGATTTTTGTGATATTGTTTCAAAATAATATGTTACAAATTTATTAGCAGATGCATAATCTGTTATTGAAATTGATATTTTATAGTAATATTTTATTAAATCATAATCTGGAATTTTAAATGTTAATTTTTCGTTTGCTTCTGGATAATTAATTAATTCTCAATCATTACCAGTATTAATAGATATATCACCATTCCCCAATAATGAATTACCATTAATAGTTTTAATATTTGTACCACTTATTAATTTATCTTGTTTTAAATCTGAAACTTCAATCTCATCATTATCATTTTTAATGATAGTTTTATTATCAATTTTTATATCAGTACCACTACTTTGTTTTGCTTTTCAGACATTATTTTCATAATAAATCGTATTATTATCAAAGGGAACTATTAATTTAATACACTCATTATAATCAATTTTAGAAAAATCATTAATAGTAGGATAAGTAATATTTATTGAATTATCAGTTTGTAATCGTTCTTTTAATCAAAATAATAATGTTGGATAAAAAGTTTTTTTACTAATATGCTTATATTCTTCTTCTCATGGATGAGCATAATTATCTAAACTATAATTATAAGGTCTAGATACTGTTTTACTAGATATAATATCAATAATTTCACCTGCTAATTTTAAAGCATTTTTAACATCACGAGTAATATTTTCATTTGCTTCTGGGTCATTAGTTTGTGAATAAGCAACTCCACCTTGTGAAAATGAAGCACTACCAGTTAAATCATTAACTCCTTTTGGTAAATATCAATTTATAACTGCTAATAAACAAGCAGATTGAATATAACTTAATCATTTATCATATTCAATTAAACCAGTATTATCTTTTTTTACTCAAGGAAACAAATCTTTTTTATTAATTTTATCTGAAATTGTTCCACCTGATAATCTATCCATTCATAAACTAGTTTTTAAAATAGCATTATAAATTAAATTATCATTATAAGCAGATTGTTTACGATCATTAATAGGTTGTCAAAGTTTACTTGCTTTAACATCTTCAACTGTTATAAATAACAAATTACTTAAATTATTTTCCATATAAAACACCCCTTAATTGATTACGATATTTATTTTTTAAATTATTTGGTTTATAACTATTAACCTTTCTTTTGGTTTTATTAATTGCTTTAATAGATTTATTAACCTGATAAAATTTATTTTTAACTGGTGTTTTATATAAATTCTTAATATTTTTAACATCACTTCGGCGTTCACTATATCATTTTTTATTATTAATTTCACCAGCAAAATTAAAATTAAAATGTCCAATTTTTAAATTATTAATAAACTTTTTAATTTGATTTAATTTTTGAACTGTTGGTAATGTTAATTTAGTAGTTCCTTTGGGGTATTTTTCTTTTAATGCTTGTGGTAATCGTTTTTTAATATAATTTTTTAAATGACTAGGTAATCATTTTCTTAATCAATAACGCCAAAATAAAGTTCCTGCATTAGATACAGCATTACTTAATAATTTTCATATTTCAACTGGAACACTAGGATAAACATAAGGTCCATAAAATTTCGGATGTTTTGCTGTTTTTGTATATATTAAAATAGTTAAATTACCTGTTAAAGTTAATTTATTAGTTATATTAAACATTCCACTATCAAGTCAACTACTATTTAAAGGTTGTCAATTAGTATTTAGATAATTTTCATTTTTAAATTGTTTTCTATTTTTAATATTATTATCTTTTTCTAATTGACTTAATATTTGTTGAATTTCTTTTTTATGACCTTTTTTAATTAAATCTAAATAAGTAAATGGATTTAATCACTGATAAATATCTTCAACTTTACTTGTAATTTTATTATATTTATCAGTAATATAATTAATTGGCTTTAATATTTTATTTTGAACTTTATTAACTCTATTAATTAAATTTACAAATTTACTTATTAAAGGTTTATTTTCTAAATTAGTTACTAATAAAGTTAAAACTCGTAATATTAGTAAATTCATTGTTTATTAAGAATTTTTAATTACTACATCAATCGGATTTGTTTGACCACTAGCGTTATTTTTACCTTGAATTTGAACTTCAACAGTTTTATCATTTGTAATATTAATTGGTCAATCTTCACCTTTACTTTCAATAAAGTAATCATAATCATTCTCAGTTAAAGAACTATCTATGGCTTTAACTGCTTTTAAAACGACAGCTTTAAATTGTGGTTTTAATTGTTCTGCTGTTGTTTGTGTTGGGTCTGTAACGTGAATAGTTGGTTTATCTAATTTATTAATCCCACTAATATCAATTTTATTTGATGATGGAATTACATAATCAACGGGCACTCTAAAAGTTTTATTTAGATTACTTTTGGCAGTATTAATTTCATCTTGGGTTGGCGCTTTTTCTAAAATAATTTTACATGTTTTTGGATATAAAATTGTTGGTGTTGCATATTGTACTTTACCAATTCATTTAGGGTTAGCAGTATCATTATCTAAAACTTGTTGAATAGTATCCATATTAATTGGATAAGCTCATACTTGTTTATTAATAATTAAACCATTTACATTAGTAAAATTATAACCTTTATCACGGTTAACTTGTCCTTTTGTATATGTTTTTTCTAAATGAAAACTTTTAGATACAGGAATACCCATTGCAGTATTTTCATATAATTCACCATTAACCATTGCTTTTAATTGAGCTTGTGAACCAATTACTTTTAAATACGCAGGTGTTAATCCTAAATAGGCTCTACGACCTAAAACCATAAACATTTTATCGGTTGGCAAACCAAAATATAAATTACTAATTTGATTTGTTAATTCAATCAATGTTTCATTTAATGTAAAGAATGCTTTATTTGCATCATCAGCATTTTCAGCTGTATAACTACGAAATGGAATTACTTCATATTGACCATCTGCTAAACAATAATCATAAATAGCCTGAATTAATTCACATTCTAAATTAACAAATTTATTTTGTACAACACTAGAAATAGCATCAGCAATAACACCATTTTTAATATTTTGTTCTATTAATGCCAAGTCAAAAGCCTCATTCATTAATTTTAAATTAAATCTTTTATCAATCGGAACTGGAATTCTTGTTAATCCCATTGTTTGCGTTGTCCCACCATTTGGTAATGAATAATCATCTTGTCATACCACACGATGTGTTAAATTATATAATGCTTGTCCTGCATTAGGTAATCAAGCAACTTGTTCTGCGGTTGCAGTAGCATACTGCATAATACTTGCATATTCATTATATAAAGGTCCACGCAATAAAGCATTAACCATATCAACATAGGCTTTTTGACCTGTTGTATTACCTTGTAATGTAAAAGGTACTTGTGGCAAATTGATTGTTGCCATAATATTTCACTCCCTTATTATCTAAGGTTTTTAAGTGTATAATCAGTTAACTTTTTAATTTCATCAGGAGTATATGCTCCTTTTTCTTTAATGGTTTCAATTTCATTATTTTTATTTTCAGTTGATTTTTCAATCATTTCTTTAATTAAATTACCAGGTGAAACTGATGGTTGTTCTTGTACAAACAAATCAGGTTTTAATTCTTTTAAAGTTTGCATTTTTTCACTTAAAGAATTACCACTAACTTTATCTAAATTAGTTTTAATATCTTCAATTTTAGTAGATGGAACATCTTTAAAAGCTTTTAATTCATCTAATTCATTAGATAATTTAATAAAGTCTTCTTTTGATATAACATCTTCGCGTTTTTGCACACTTTCTCTAATTTGCTTTGCTTCATTATTAAACTGATTTAAGATATTTTCAGCAATCTCTTCACTTAAACCTTGTTCGATTAATTGTTCTTTTGTAAGTGCCATTTTATAAACCTCTCTTTTTTTATTCTTGTCCGATTAACAAGTCAGCATAAACTCTTTTTTATGGAAAAAGATTAAACCTATAATTTAATTATATACTAATATTTTACTAATACAATACTTTTTATATATTATAACTAAACTTAATATATTTGATTACTAATTTAGTCATTAAAACGCGTAATAAGCATTATTTTTAAGAATAAAATTATTACATAATTCATAATTTTGCTTGTATACATATATATATATATATATAATGCAGTTAGATCTTGATAAAAAGTTTCAAGATTAATAAAAGGAGAAAAACAAGTATGAAAAAATTACTTAGTTTATTAAGTGTATTAACTATTAGTGGAACTGCTGTACCAACAACAATTGCCGCTAGTCCTTATCAAAAAGAAGAACATAATACAGAAACTGATAGTGGTGTTAGTGTTTTCTATCAAATTATAGAAAATGGTAAACGTAAATCAATTATTGAAAAAATATATGGAGTTAATGAAAATGAAAGTTATATTAGATTTTTAGGTTTTGATAATAGAAATAATAAATATTATATAAATGATAAAAATATTTACTTTGTAAATAATAAAAATAATAATAATAATGCTATATCGATTAAATTACTAAGCTTTAAACCAGCATCAGTTATTGATTTTAGTAGTACTGATAATTTTGTTAGGTTTAATTGAAAAGATTTAAATAACACTATTCATGTTTATAGAATAAAAATTATAGATTTAGAAAATAACAATTTAAATAAAATAAATGAATTATCTAAAATTATTTCAAATCCTATTTTAGGAACAGTTAAAATTAATAATGAAAAAGGATTACTAACCGAACAACAAATTAAAGATTTTTTAAAAGATAAAAATCCTCAATTAGATATAACTAAGATAGGAATTAAAAATATTATTGATGATTTATACAATAATAATGAAAAAAGGATTACAGTATTTTCAAGTGACTCAACAATTTATACTGGCGAAGCAACTGTTTTTTTAGATGTTGAAAAATAGTTAAGATTTAAAATAAATGAAAAAAATATTAAGTCTTTTAGGAACAATCACTTTAATAGGAACCAGTACAACCAGTTTAGTTGCTTGTAATACACCACAACATGAATATACACCCGAAGAATTAGCACAATTAAAAAAAGAAAACAAAATTAAAACAAATAACCAAGAAATTAAAGACAATTTAGAATGAACAGCACCACAAGAAAAACCATTTAATAATGTTGATAATAAATGATATTATGTAGTATGACGTGGTGATAAAAATAAGGAATGAAGAATCGCTAAATTTTTAAATGATATAGATAATGAAAAAAAAATAGATAATTATGCTAAATATAGTCTTATTTTTAAACCGCCAAGATTTCGTTATTATACTTTATTAATTAAAGAAGGAATTATTAATACAAATAATACTTTATATGCTGATGATGGTTCATATTTTAAATCAGTTTATCGTTGAAATTTAGATACACAAGAACCTCCTAATTTAGAAAATTTAGAAGTTGATAAAGATGGCAATATAAAAGTTAAGTAAGAACTAAAAAGAGATATTAAATCTCTTTTTATTTTTATCTTGGTTTTATTGTAATTTTAACTGGATTATCACTTTTATTTCTAATACCTAAAACATTAGGATTATCAACATCTAATACAATAACTTTATCATTACCAAAACTTAAATAACTATCTGCCCCTAAAATTAATTCTGCATGAATTAATTTTATAAATCTAATTTTTAATTTCATATCATTTGTATAATATGCCTGTAATTCTGTTTTTTTAATTTCATCTTTATCACTATTAAATAATTTTGTTGATTTAAGTGTAAAAGAAACTCTAATAGTTAATTCATTTTTTGATACATATTTGCTAAAATAATCATCATAACTTGGTAATCCATTAGTATATGCAGTAAAAAATGTTTGAACATCATTTACTCTGATATTATCAGTATATAAAGTTATTGTATTATCAAAATTAACTTTATCAGTTTGTGAACGACCACTTTTTAGTAATTTTATACTAGACAATGAATTTTTATTAGTACATCCAGAAACGCCGCCAAAAGTAATATTAACATTTCTATTAGGAATAAAATTTTCTATATTTGGTGGTCCACATTCAACTTGTAAATTACCTAAATTACTTATTTCAACAGTTTTATAAGCATCTTGAAATTTACTAATACTTTGAATTGTTGGGTCAATTTGTTTTAAATCAATTTCTATTTCATAATAAGCAGAATTAAATTCATTAGAGAATAAATTAACATCAGGGTATAATGTGGTGTTAACTTTTCTACATTGTGCTGGTGCTATAATTTTAGTTAATAATGGTAATACTACATCGGAAGGCAAAATATCTTTGGTATAAGGTTGATAGTTATATGGCACTGGTGGCAAGACATATTGTGGGTAATTAAATGTTGGTATTTCATAATCATGTGGTAATAGAAAACTAGTTTTATAATTAGTTGTCATATCTCGTAAATAATTATTTAAGACACTTTTTGTTTTACCTCTAAAACTTCATACTGATAATCGTAAATAATCTTCTTCATTATTTGTATATGGATTATCAGCATAAAAGATAATTTCAAAATTACCTTTATATAATGCTTGTATTGAAAACATATCAATTATATAACTACAATTTGTACCATCAGGTGTTTGTAAGAATTCACAATCATTATCTTTTTCACTATCACTAACTGATGTTTGTGCATCAACTGCTTTGGTTTCTTCATTAATTAAATATATACGATTAGTTTTGGGGTTTAATTGTTTTAAATTATAAGTTGAATAAGTTATTCGTTCAGTTGGTTTGCCATCTTTTTCTAAAACATTGCCTTGTATTTTATCAGTTAATAAAGTAGTAAAACCTAAACTAGTGGCATTTGCTCCAAAGATAGCACCAATTTTATCATTTCCTTGTTCTCTAAATATTTCAAATGGTAAATAACCTTTACCAGCAGACTTATCACCTCAAAAGGCATCGTTATAAAAACTATAAACATTAGCACTCATAAAACCATTAAGTCATGGAAAATTAGGTCATTTATCATCTTGGGTAATTGTTAAATTTCCAATTCAGTCCCAAGGAATACCAAAAGAAACAAAGTTTAAAAACTTTCCAATAGCAGGTATAGTAAAAGGATTAAAGACTAATTTTTGCGTATAGTTTAAAGGTAATACGGTAATTTGGCGATTAATAAAATTATTCATATTTAAAATGTCTCAAACATTACACGAACCCATTTTATTATATTCAATTTGAACACTTCCAATAGTATTACCAAATTCATCTTTTCTTCTAAAATATGATGACGCTTGGGTACTAATAATATTATTAACAGTTCCACTATTTACTTTTACTTGATTTGGTGGAGTAATCATTCAACTTTTAGACCAATAAGGTTTAGAATTTGAATTTTCTTCCTTAATAGTTGTTCCAACAGTCGGATTGGTTGCTGTTGAACTTGCTTTATCTGTTATTACCATACCCTCATTATTTTTTTCAATTCAAAAATCAGACATTGATTGAATATGTTCTTTTCAATCTTTATATCCAGTAATAATAGTTGGTTGTATCCCTTGAATGTTATATCAACTTACTTCGGGTGATGCATAAGTATTTATTTTATCAGGTGGGGCAGGATACATGTTATACATTAATAAATCTCTTGAATTCATAACTTTTTTATTAAATTCACCTTTAATAATTGGTCGACCAATAACAGGCATATCAAAAAAGATAGGATTACCATAAAATTTAACTGCCATTGCTCTAACACCTGGGTCTTTTAATAAAACTTCATCTAATTCAACAATACCTTTATTTAGTTTTTCATCATAAGTTATTTTAGGAAAACAATAACCTTCACCTGGTGCTGATGTTTGAATAAATTGTCGTACTGCCAAACCACTATTACTAATTTTGTCATTAATACTTGAAAAGGTAATTTCTTGTCATAAAAAACTACCATCATAAGGTGAATAATAATTAATAACATTTGATGGATATAATCATTGTCTATCTTGGGGTGCAGAATTAATATCACCACCACCAATATTTAAACCACGGTCATTAAATACAGTATAAAAATTATAATAATCATTAATATTTAATTTATCTGCATCTTCATCTAAAATTAATAAAGTATATTTTCTTTCAGTTGATTGTTGTGTAAATACTTGTTCAAATTTGGCTTCACCAAATTGAATTGAACTTCTATCATCAATCATATAAGCATCTCAATATTTACCAACTTTAACTTCTTTTGTATAAAAGTTATCTGCTTTATTATCATTATTCATAAAATAACTTAATTTATATTGCTTTAAGTATTCTAGCATTCTATTAATATCATAAATGTTTTCACCATCAATTAATTTTCAATAAACATTATTATTTTCATCTTTTAATTTTATCGCAAAAGGTGTTTCATTATTTACTCATATAGTTGAATTAATTGGTTGTTTATTAAAATCATCAATCGTTAATATATTAATTTCTTCACCTTTATATTTTTGCACTATTTTTAAACTATCTTGTCATTGTGCAATAGTACTTTCCATATTATCAAATATGCGTGAATAACTACCATAATCACTTGGTTTAGCATTATTAGGTTTTCAACCTGTTTCAGTATCAGGAATATATGAACTATAAACATTAAAAGGAAATACCATTCAATGGCGATTGTCTTTTATGTTTTCTCTAATATCTATTAAAGTATCATGGGCTTGTCTTCGTAATTCTTCGATAACCCCTGGGTTAATTCTACTCATTTTTTAATTCTCCTTAATTTCTGTTCTACCTTGTAAGGCATTTTGATTATTACCAGTTTCATCATATTCCATTAATTTATTATTATGTTCTATTTCTTTGGCTTGCATTTTATCTTGTCATGCTTCTATTTTTTCTAAATATTTTGCTGCTTCTAATTCATCAATATTTTCATATTCAGTAATTGCTCTTATTGGTTCCATTGTGCCATTATCTAATCTAGCAGTAATTAATTCATTTTGTCGCATTTGATCTACTAAACTAGCACTAACAAAATCAAAACCATAAGGTCTTTCACCAGTACCATCTCATAAACCGTAATATTTTAAAACGGTATCAAACACTTTTGTATAATATTGCTTACGATATGCTTGTAAATATGCTTGTTTTTCTAAGTCTTTTGTTTTAGTTAATAATGACTGTGTTTTATTTTGGTCATTATCTGATTTATCACCAAAAGGACTAGAAAAATGACATGCTAAGTATACTTGTTCAATAATAGCTTTTTGGTCTTCGGTATATGTTTCTAAGGTTGGTGTACCTTGTACTACTTGTAAAGATTGGGATAATTGACCATCAACTGCTGATTGACCTGATTGAATAAAAATATCATCAAAAGCATCTTGTAATACTTTTTTATTACCTTTGTTATAAGCAGTCATTAAATCATCATCTAATATTCCATATCAATGAGTACGATTTGCTCATCTTTCTTTTGATTTAATATTAAAACTATCTTCTAAATCAAATTGTAATTTATAACAATTTGCCATTGTAGGTCGTGTGTTTAATGTAGTTGATGTTGATAGAATAATGGATTAGGTTCATTTTACATATGGAATTCAAGGTATATTTGTTGCTAGTAGTAAACCAAAAGTAGATATGAAAATTGATATTCCACGATTAAATTGTGTTTTACTTTGTCCAACAACTACTTCATTATTTTTAGGTCAACCTTTAATAACTATTTTATCTTTGGTACAAATTAAATTTAAAATAAAACCACTGTCTGATTGATGATAATTTAATCAAATATCAGCACCTTGTTCAATTTCATTTATTTTACTTACTCGTGATGTAAAGTTAAAAGGGTTAATTCATAAATCAATATTGCCGTCATTAGTCTCTAATAAACCAAAGATAGTTTTACCCATTAAACTTGCTGTTAATTCATTTTTATCTAATTTTTCTTTTATTTTATAAGTTTCATATCATCAGTTTAATTTTTCTAAAATGTCTTTACGATGAGATTTAAATAAAATATCTTTACCATTTATTAATCGCATTTGATGACGAGCAATAATATTGGCTAAATTAATAGTTCAATCATAATTATAAAATTTTAAAACACTATTAATATCATTTAAGTTTGGTAAACTAGGAAAAGTATTATTCATTGTTATTTTGCTCCTTTAATTTTAAAATAAGTGCATAATTAATAATATTTACTGTTAATAAACTAGGTTCATTTGCTAAAACTTGTACACATACTTTAACTTTTTGATATTTCTTAATATATTCGTTATATAAATTTAATTTACATATTGCGATATTATCTTTTTTTAATTCTTGACAAAGTCTTTTTTTAACTTGTCCACAAACAGACATATATGGTCTTTTTGCATTTATTACACGTTCATCATGTATTACATAAATATCTTTTTTCATTAAGTTATTCACTCCCTTTGTTGTCATAATTTATAATCTGCTGAACTATTATGTTTAACCATTGGTATTAATTCAAAGTGTAAAGCATAAAAATCACTATCAAATGTATCATCATATAAGTCTAACATTCGTTCTTCTCTTACATCAGGTTTATCTTCTCATTGAATTAATTCATATTGGGTTTTACTTACAGGACATTTTTCTCATAATCATTTTAATTGATTAGTATTTATTAACATGGTAAATGCTTCAATACGATGTTTTATTTTAAACTTCTGCTTTTGTGCTGGTTTAAAATGCATATATTGACCAAAAGAATAATTATATTTTTCTCTATTTAAACTTTCTAATGTTGCATAAGCACTATCATCAACATTAATTGATATACCTTGCTGGATTAAATTAAAATATTGATTTAATTGATTGTTGTAAAAATCTAATATATCTTTTACTTGTTCTAATGGTCCCTTAAATTGTTGAGTAGCATTTGAGTGTGTATATTCAGCAACTTTATAGGCTTTTTTATCAAATGAATTATATATTCAAAAACTCGCTGCTGTTGTATGTCCTTTTGGACTAGTAGAGTTTGCTAAGTCAACACCACCTAATAACTTAGTTGGTTGAATAATATCTGTTGCTTGCATAATATCAAGATATCTTGCAAAGATTGACCCACTAGTATTACCAGGCAATCCTCAACTTCATACTCTTGCTCTTTCAATATCTAATTGTTCTAATCTTAATTGTTCATTAACCTTATCTTGTGGTAATTCATAATTAAGTCTTCAACTAGAATAATGAATAATAATCTTCATATTTCATTTTTCAATATAGTTAATTTGTTCATATTTACTACGCATTATTTCTTCATTAAAAGGCATTAATTCATTACAATAACCAACAATATATCTTTTTAAACTTTCAGGGTTACATGTATTAATTGTTATTTTATTTTGATACCCACGAATAGCAAATTCTAAATCACTTAAATCTTTTTGTTGAAATTGGTCACATTCTTCTCTTCAATCAATTACTAATTTATATTTATTCAAATCAGCAAAAGCTTTTAATTTTTCTTTCCGGCTTGGTGAATGTAAACCTTTACAATATATTTTGCTACCATTTGATAAAGTAAAAGTAAAATTTGATAAGTTAATAGTATAAGGAATATGATTTTCATCTAACATATTTCAGATATTTTGAAATACACTATCTTTTAAATCCTTACTTCAATACATACTAGCAATGATACAAATTGGTTCTTTAATTAATAAACTAATTTTTAATAATTCACCAAACATTTTAATATTTGAAATAGTCTTACCACTATATCGTGTTCCAATTTGATTAATTTCATTAACTAACTCATATTTTTTAGCAAAGGGATATTTATTACCAATACTACTATTTTGTAATAATCAATAAGGAGTTTCTAACAAATAAGTAAAATGATTAAGCATTATTATCACTTTCTTTTTTAATATCTCTAATATCCGTTTGTAAATTAACAATTATTGGTTGTTGATTATTTAAGTTTAATTCTTGTTCTAACTGTTTTTCTTGCAGTGAATATTTATAATTAAATGCTCGTTGTCAATATAATTTAGCACCATCAGGTGATTTCATCATAAAGTTAATTATTTCACTTTCAATTCTATCAACTTGTTTTTCAAGTAAAGGAACTATCTTTTCGCTCTTGTAAGTTTCGTGCTTTCATCTGTTAGAAAGATTGAATTCATTGGTTAAATCATTCAAAGTATATGGTTTATTGGGTGATTTATTTTCTCAAAATTGCTCTATTTTACGATAAAAAGTTGCCAAACTTGCTTTATTTGGATTAAATTCTTTCATTTTTTACTCCTTTTTGCATATTAAAATTGCTATTATTTAATGAATATGATTAAATAAAAGAGTAAATAAAAACTATGAAAGAACCATCGCGGTTCTTTTTATTATTTATATTTTACATCAAAATAAAAAAAAGTAAATTACTTTACTTTTTATTTTAGTATACAAGCATATAGAGATAAATTGGAGCTTGTTACAATATAATTATATAATTAATAATATATTTGTCAATAATTTTAATTTAAAAAAATGTGAAAATTTATCTTTTTTATAAATTTAATGTATAACTATTTTTATAAAAGAATTGGAGGAAATATAGAGTAATGAAAGATTATACACATGTAAAATATGATGAACGAAGATTTTTTAAGGATTTATTTTTATCTGATAGTTGCAAAAAGAAAAATGGCACACTTAATTTATCTGAAATATCAAGACAAACAGGAAGAGATATTAATACTGTTAAAAGAGAAATTAATAGATTTACAAATATAGAAGATTATAATGCCCGTGAGGCACATGATGATTATTATAAAAAACGACAAAAGTGTATTAAAAAAATACCTACATTTACAGAAGAACAACAAGAATTTTTAAATTTACGATTTAATATTTTGGGTGATTCACCAGCAGAAATTATTCAGCGATTTTTAATAAAATTTGGTATCAAATTTCCTGCCTGTCTTAAAACATTTTATAAATGAATTTTTTTAGGTCTTTTGGGTTTGTTAAAGAAAAATTTATTAAATGGTGGTAGAAGAAATAGAACAAAGAAAAGACCTGATAATCGTGGGAAATTAGATGAAAGATTTAAATCAATATGAGATATTGAAAATAAAGAAACAGATGTTGGTTGATTTGAAATGGATACCGTAGTTGGAAAAGAACATCAATCTAGTTGTTTAGTTTTGACAGAGAAATCAAGTAAAAAATACTTTGCTATGAAATTAGAAGAACATACTGCTAATGAAGTTTTAGAAAAACTTAAACATATAGTTAGAATTAATGGTTTAGTTGGAAAAATTAAAGGAATAATAACCGATAGAGGAAAAGAATTTAGTAAGTTTGAAGAAATGGAAAAGATTACTGGTTCTAATGTTTATTTTTGTGACCCTGCTTCGCCTAATCAAAAACCATTAATTGAAAGACTAAACCGTGAATTTAGAAAACGATATGGTAGGGGGACAGATTTTAATCTTGTTACGCAACAAGAAATAGATTTAGTAGTCGATATTATAAATGAAAAATTAAGGCCCGTTCTTAATTGAAGAACTTCAAAAGAAGTATTTTTAGAGAATTTTAGATAAGTTTATTTGAAGTAATTTAATAAATTATTTTTCAGTGTGTTTAAATATGCCAAAAATAGGGTAAATTTAAAAATAATTTATTTTTTTAAAAAAATAGTTGCACTTCTTTTAAAAAGTGTTATTATTAAAATAACAAGAGATAAATTTGGAGCTTAGATTTACATAATACGTGACGTATAATGTACGATGAAGCTCCAAAAAACAACTCTTGTTAGGGTTGTTTTTTTATTTGAAATAAAAAATCCCTAAAAGGAGGTAATGATAATTAAACAACAAAAAATATGTGATGTTAATGATTGTTATAAAGCAGTATCATTCATTACCGAAGAATTTTTATCAAATAAAGTTTTATGAACTTGTGAAAAACATAAATATTTATTAAATAAAATAAAAGATAAAACACAAAAACAGTTTTATCAAAAACTAGAAAATTCAAAAATTATCTTTGATGATAAAACTGGTTCTTTTAAACTTTGATTTTATAAAACAACTTAATGCAGGGTGGAACAGTTATTTTAAATAACTAAGTGTTTTTTTCCACATAGGCGGTCTAGCCCAGCGGTAATCAGTCCGTAAATAATAGACGCTTTAACAAGCGATAGTCGTGATAAGTGCGGGGTCAACATCAAACGACAATAAATATTGAGATGGCCACTTTATAAATAAATTTGCGATAGATATTATCCCATTAGAGGATGACAGAGGTTTTAAAAACCACAAAGTCAGCATTAGGCTCTTCAATGTGCAAGTGAATTTATTTTAAAAACTGAACGCTTTGACCTGAAATGGTGCGGATGAAGAGAGAGAATTCTCTGGCATTATCTTATAAAAACAACTGTCGATTATTAAACATTAAACAATAAAACATACCGCCACCGCTCACCCGCAGTGAAGCGGATGGCGTAGTAAATAAATAGATAAATACTTAATTATATAACTAACTCTCGCTTTGGCACTTTCACTTTGGAGTGAGTGCCAGCGAGTTAAAAATAGGAGGTAAATATGACAATCAAAAATCTAATATCAATATATATGTACAATGATTTTTGTATTAATATATTTGATAATAAAACAGGGCAAAAAGAAAATATTAATGATGATATTAATTTAATTAAAAATGAAGAAGCACATTTATTAAATCAAGAAATAACTTATTTTGATATTAAAGAACAAAAAGGAAGAAAATTAATAGAAATATTAATAGCAAAGAACGAGGTAAATTAGTATGTGAAAAGATGAAAATGGTTATGTTTATACTGAAGAAGATTTATTTAATATGGCATTAGAAGAATGTCATTCAGAAGAAAGTGCTTATGAATATATTGATAATTTAATTAATGAAATGGAATTAGAGGAAATTTAATTATGGCAGATTTAAAATTAAATAATGAAGTTAAAAATATTACGTATCCATTTTATTTAAAAGGAAATAATTTTAAAGAATTAAGTTTAAAAGCATTAACAATTAAAAAATGAATTGATGAAAATGGACAAGAATTAGCAGAATTTATATATCGACAACAAGCTTGATTAATAAATGGAGAATATAAATCACAATCACTAAAAGATTTAAAATTAGTAGTTTCAAAAATTGATTATATTTTTAGAGAACCATTAGAATTAATAAAATCTTTTAAAGATGAATTAAATTTTATTAGAAAAGATATTTTGAATTTAGAAAATAATATTAAGAATAATCATGATTCTTTAAAAAATAATGTTATTAATATTCAATTTCAAAAACAAAATGAAATTATTGAAACTCATAAAAAAGAACAATTTTTAGAAATTAAAAGTGTAGCAAAAAAAGAGCAAGAATTAAAAATTATTACTAGTAATTTTCGGAAAGAAAAATTATTAATTAAAGATATTGAGGTTATTGGTATTAATGATGATTTTTTACAAAATGCTGATAAATTAGAACTTATTAATCTTATTAAAAATTATTTAGTTGTTGATGAACAAATTGTTAAAAATGAAATTAAAGATCAGTGAGATAGTAATAAAGATATTAATTTAATTGGGGTTAAAGGTATTAATTTTAAAATAAATAAAGGAGAAAAATAATATGGCAAATATTGTTGAATTTTTAAGAACAGATAAAGCAACAGAATGAATAAAAAGTAAATTTTCTAATGAAAATGAAATTGCAAGATTTAAAAGTAATATAGTTGCAATATCAAATAGTAATGAATTATTACAAAAAGCAGATCCAAAAACAATTATGACTGCTTGTTATCAAGGAGTTTTATTAAATTTACCAATGGAAAAACAATTTGGTTATGCTTATGTAGTTCCATATAATACTAAAATAACAAGAATTATTAACGGTCGCGAAATCCAAGAATGAATTAATCAAGCTCAATTTCAAATAGGTTATAAAGGTTATATTCAATTAGCACAAAGAAGTGGTCAATATTTAGATATGTCAGTATCAGATGTTAGAGAAAATGAATTAGTAAATTATGATCGTTTAAAAGGAACTAGTTTTAATTGAATTCAAAATGAAGATGAAAGAGAAAAATTACCAATTATTGGTTATGTAGCATACTTTAAAATGGTTAATGGTTTTGGAAAAACTTTATATATGACCAAAGAACAAATGGAAAATCATTTTATGAAATATTCTAAAACTTATGCTAAAAATAAATCATTTTATATTGCTAGTTTTGATGAAATGGCATTAAAAACAGTATTAACATCTTTATTAAGAAAATGAGGTATTATGTCTGTTGAATTACAACAAGCTTATAAATCAGATCAGGCAGTTATTACAACTAATGATGAAAAGATTTATATTGATAATGATAGCAATATAAGCATAAATAAGGGTCAAATTAGTAATGAAAATATATCAAGTGAAGAAGTGACAGATAATAATTTAGTTAAAGAAGAAGATATATCAAATGTAGTGCCAACA
This sequence comes from Spiroplasma endosymbiont of Sarcophaga variegata, assembly GCF_965178695.1. Taxonomy (NCBI): domain Bacteria; kingdom Bacillati; phylum Mycoplasmatota; class Mollicutes; order Entomoplasmatales; family Spiroplasmataceae; genus Spiroplasma; species Spiroplasma endosymbiont of Sarcophaga variegata. The sequence goes on along the minus strand of NZ_CBCXVU010000001.1, from coordinate 5,133 downwards.
ATTAATAATAACAACGATGAGGAATGAGCCACTTGATAAAAATAGGTATTGACCCATCAGGAACAGGTACTACTGCTATTGTTATTTATGAAGATAATAAATTAATTGAAAAATTAGAATTTACAAATAAAAATTGAAAAGAACAATATGAATTTATTAATGATAAATTGTTTGATTATGAAGAAAAAATTAATATTGAAGATTGTTTATATACATCTGCTAATGCTAGTAAAGATAGAGATGATTTATTAAGATTATTAGGAGCATTATCTGTTTATAAATATTTTATTAATTGAGTATCACCAAAAAATACTAAATCAGTTGTTAAAAATATGGAAAATTTAAGTAAATATAATGATAGTTGTATATGAAAATTTGATAAAGATACTAATTTAACTTATCAATATGGTAAAGGTTGATTTTATAATAATGAAAAAATAAGTAATCATTTACGAGATGCAATTATTATTGCTAATTATGAAAGTTAATATTATGAAACATTCATATAATCAAAAAACAGGAAAGTATTATTCTTGTCAAATTCGTAATGTTAATATTTACTTAAATAAAAATGAAGAAAAAGTTTGAAATGAATTTAATAACTTTACTTATTCGCAACGAATTGAATATCTTATTAACTTTTATATAACACATTATAAAGGAAATAAAGAATATGAATAATTATATTTTATGTTATCGATCTGAACAAGGTAATCGCCCTTGTAAAAACCCTCGTGGTGAATATATAATTGGGATTGATAAACAAGATGTAGATATTAATTCAACTGAATACTGAGAATATTATAAAAATAATTATGGAAAAAATAATTTAGTTATTTGTAAAGTTAAAAATTTAGACTTAATATTAGAAAATAAAAAATAACCAATTAAGGTTATTTTTTTTAAATACTATTTGTTAGTTTTTTAATAGCATCTTTTTGTGCTTGTTTTTTGTCATTTACTTTAACTTGTTTTTTAACATTTTTAATTTGACCTGTTTTTAATGCTAATTCTGTTGCATAATCAGGTCCTCGTAAATGTTTTTCGTGAGCAATAACAGCAGTTCTTAATTCTCTAATTTCTGCTTTATATTTTTTAATTTTTTTAGCAGATAATCCAAGAATACCAAGACTACCCATTCCACCAGCACCCGCTAATACAAGTAAAGCAATTACTATTTCATTACTAATTTCCATTTCTTTATTTCCTTTCTTATCCTTACTCAAACAGTGGCCATCCATTCTTTCAGAACAAAATAATTTATAAATTAAACTATATAACCACCCAAAAATATCAACCGCCCCTATATATAGTTTATTTTAAATTTAATTCTTTGTTATTTTCTTCTTGTTTTTTAGTATATTCATCTTGCATATTTTTAAATATTTCTTCTGTTATACCATCCAAATTATTTCATTGTTTTGATATTCTTGGTTGAATAACACGCGGATTAATACGGCAGTTCAAACAATGTCTTAAATGGTCTTTTTTTCATTTTGATTTATCAATTCAAATAATAATTAAAGAAATTATTAAAGTAATTAAAGGTAAAATTGTAAATACTAATCCCATTTTAGATATTTTTAATCGTGGAATATCAATTTTCATATCTACTTTTGGTTTACTACTAGCAACAAATATACCTTGAATTCCATATGTAAATAAAGGTGTTAGTAAAATAGCAATTCCATTACCTCAATATTGTCCATAATTATATCAATTAATATTATCTTTTATTGCATTAATCATGCCATATTCTAATCAACAATTTAATGCTAAAAATATCAATGTATAAAAACTAACTACTCAACTACGAATTTTATATTTTCTTTCTCATTCTCTAATATCTTTATGATTTCAATTATAAGTTGGAATAGGGTCTTTTTTAAATCAATTTCAAGGTAAGGCACCCTTTAATCAAGTTGTTTTATTTTGTTTCATTAATTAAAAATCCTTTCTAAATTAATTTTCTTTTAATTGTTAAATCTTTAATAACAATATTATTTGTATCATTTGAAATTGAGCCATCTTGCTTAATTGTTATTCTTTTATAAGAATTATCTGCTAAAAATGAAAATATTGATTTTTGTGATATTGTTTCAAAATAATATGTTACAAATTTATTAGCAGATGCATAATCTGTTATTGAAATTGATATTTTATAGTAATATTTTATTAAATCATAATCTGGAATTTTAAATGTTAATTTTTCGTTTGCTTCTGGATAATTAATTAATTCTCAATCATTACCAGTATTAATAGATATATCACCATTCCCCAATAATGAATTACCATTAATAGTTTTAATATTTGTACCACTTATTAATTTATCTTGTTTTAAATCTGAAACTTCAATCTCATCATTATCATTTTTAATGATAGTTTTATTATCAATTTTTATATCAGTACCACTACTTTGTTTTGCTTTTCAGACATTATTTTCATAATAAATCGTATTATTATCAAAGGGAACTATTAATTTAATACACTCATTATAATCAATTTTAGAAAAATCATTAATAGTAGGATAAGTAATATTTATTGAATTATCAGTTTGTAATCGTTCTTTTAATCAAAATAATAATGTTGGATAAAAAGTTTTTTTACTAATATGCTTATATTCTTCTTCTCATGGATGAGCATAATTATCTAAACTATAATTATAAGGTCTAGATACTGTTTTACTAGATATAATATCAATAATTTCACCTGCTAATTTTAAAGCATTTTTAACATCACGAGTAATATTTTCATTTGCTTCTGGGTCATTAGTTTGTGAATAAGCAACTCCACCTTGTGAAAATGAAGCACTACCAGTTAAATCATTAACTCCTTTTGGTAAATATCAATTTATAACTGCTAATAAACAAGCAGATTGAATATAACTTAATCATTTATCATATTCAATTAAACCAGTATTATCTTTTTTTACTCAAGGAAACAAATCTTTTTTATTAATTTTATCTGAAATTGTTCCACCTGATAATCTATCCATTCATAAACTAGTTTTTAAAATAGCATTATAAATTAAATTATCATTATAAGCAGATTGTTTACGATCATTAATAGGTTGTCAAAGTTTACTTGCTTTAACATCTTCAACTGTTATAAATAACAAATTACTTAAATTATTTTCCATATAAAACACCCCTTAATTGATTACGATATTTATTTTTTAAATTATTTGGTTTATAACTATTAACCTTTCTTTTGGTTTTATTAATTGCTTTAATAGATTTATTAACCTGATAAAATTTATTTTTAACTGGTGTTTTATATAAATTCTTAATATTTTTAACATCACTTCGGCGTTCACTATATCATTTTTTATTATTAATTTCACCAGCAAAATTAAAATTAAAATGTCCAATTTTTAAATTATTAATAAACTTTTTAATTTGATTTAATTTTTGAACTGTTGGTAATGTTAATTTAGTAGTTCCTTTGGGGTATTTTTCTTTTAATGCTTGTGGTAATCGTTTTTTAATATAATTTTTTAAATGACTAGGTAATCATTTTCTTAATCAATAACGCCAAAATAAAGTTCCTGCATTAGATACAGCATTACTTAATAATTTTCATATTTCAACTGGAACACTAGGATAAACATAAGGTCCATAAAATTTCGGATGTTTTGCTGTTTTTGTATATATTAAAATAGTTAAATTACCTGTTAAAGTTAATTTATTAGTTATATTAAACATTCCACTATCAAGTCAACTACTATTTAAAGGTTGTCAATTAGTATTTAGATAATTTTCATTTTTAAATTGTTTTCTATTTTTAATATTATTATCTTTTTCTAATTGACTTAATATTTGTTGAATTTCTTTTTTATGACCTTTTTTAATTAAATCTAAATAAGTAAATGGATTTAATCACTGATAAATATCTTCAACTTTACTTGTAATTTTATTATATTTATCAGTAATATAATTAATTGGCTTTAATATTTTATTTTGAACTTTATTAACTCTATTAATTAAATTTACAAATTTACTTATTAAAGGTTTATTTTCTAAATTAGTTACTAATAAAGTTAAAACTCGTAATATTAGTAAATTCATTGTTTATTAAGAATTTTTAATTACTACATCAATCGGATTTGTTTGACCACTAGCGTTATTTTTACCTTGAATTTGAACTTCAACAGTTTTATCATTTGTAATATTAATTGGTCAATCTTCACCTTTACTTTCAATAAAGTAATCATAATCATTCTCAGTTAAAGAACTATCTATGGCTTTAACTGCTTTTAAAACGACAGCTTTAAATTGTGGTTTTAATTGTTCTGCTGTTGTTTGTGTTGGGTCTGTAACGTGAATAGTTGGTTTATCTAATTTATTAATCCCACTAATATCAATTTTATTTGATGATGGAATTACATAATCAACGGGCACTCTAAAAGTTTTATTTAGATTACTTTTGGCAGTATTAATTTCATCTTGGGTTGGCGCTTTTTCTAAAATAATTTTACATGTTTTTGGATATAAAATTGTTGGTGTTGCATATTGTACTTTACCAATTCATTTAGGGTTAGCAGTATCATTATCTAAAACTTGTTGAATAGTATCCATATTAATTGGATAAGCTCATACTTGTTTATTAATAATTAAACCATTTACATTAGTAAAATTATAACCTTTATCACGGTTAACTTGTCCTTTTGTATATGTTTTTTCTAAATGAAAACTTTTAGATACAGGAATACCCATTGCAGTATTTTCATATAATTCACCATTAACCATTGCTTTTAATTGAGCTTGTGAACCAATTACTTTTAAATACGCAGGTGTTAATCCTAAATAGGCTCTACGACCTAAAACCATAAACATTTTATCGGTTGGCAAACCAAAATATAAATTACTAATTTGATTTGTTAATTCAATCAATGTTTCATTTAATGTAAAGAATGCTTTATTTGCATCATCAGCATTTTCAGCTGTATAACTACGAAATGGAATTACTTCATATTGACCATCTGCTAAACAATAATCATAAATAGCCTGAATTAATTCACATTCTAAATTAACAAATTTATTTTGTACAACACTAGAAATAGCATCAGCAATAACACCATTTTTAATATTTTGTTCTATTAATGCCAAGTCAAAAGCCTCATTCATTAATTTT